>NZ_WTZR01000013.1:0-31446 GCF_009889665.1 Candidatus Hikarchaeum yamanae
CGTGATGTATGTAATTTAATACACGAACGTCAATAACTCAGTTCACTTCCTTGATAAAACTTACCAAATTCTCCTGCTGGCTTTCGCGATTAAATCTCTACCATTCTGCTGCTAGGTATAACGTCGATTTTGTCCAAATGGGGTGTATCTTATTCCCCCTCCTGCATAGAATTTTTGGAAAAACTCCACATATTCTAAACGAACCGATTGTAAGCCTGCACTTGTTACTCCCAGTGCCAATACTATGGCGTGTCCTATGACCAGAATTATCGCCCCTCCAATCAACCCTGCAATACCAAAACTAGCGGGATGGATCAAACCCGGAAATATCATTTCACCGTGCACTGCTGCCACTGCTGTGTTGTGCATGAAGTGACTTGCACCATCTTCGGCGATATATGCTCCAAAAACCAATAGATTCACCACAAAAGCCATCCCGGCCTTTGCCAATAACACTGCAGGTATTCTAGCATAAGATAGGATGTTGACAAGAACATTTGGACTTTCTAGAATTCCGATTATAGCTCCAAGAACGCCTTGGTGTTTTACCTCTCCTGCGATCATTAATACTAGACCAACAAACGCAATGCCCAACGCTAAGATCCCTGTTTCTGGAGAAAACCCTGTAAATGCCAGAGGCTCTTTTGATAGTTGAACAAACAATAAATCTGGTTTAACAGCTCTCGAATGTGTACTGAATACCCATACCCATACACCTAGCATCAATAAGATCCAAGATCCGCGTTCTAATACGGCATCAACCAAACTATGTCTCATCTTATTTATGAAACCTAGGGTATATCCAATACTAACATGTACTATCCCTATTAACATGGCCACCACGAGCCAAAGCAGTGCGAAGTGTGCTGTTTTGGGCGACAATCCCTTTTCTATCGGAGGATGCCCACCCCAAACTATCTCTCCCAACACATGCATTCCAAAAAGTTCTCCATAGGCGATGCCAAATATAATTGTAAATATACCTGCCCAAAGGGCAACCCCACCTAAGCTTTTAATCCCAACACTCTCTGACTTACTCATTAACAGATAGCCAATTATTGCATAACAAATACCATATCCAACATCCCCAATCATGAATCCAAAAAACGCGGGAAACGTTAGGAATATTATCAAAGTTGGATCTAATTCTGAGTATTTTGGCCTCCCAATGGTCTGAACCAATACTTCAAATGGTTGAACACTTTTGGGGTTATCTTGAATCACTGGAGGACCCGATTGACCAATTTTTATATCCCCTTCCACTTTCGCTTGACCCACCGATTCTCCATGTTCCACAAATCCTTCTTCATCATACTCTGCACATTCAAGTTCTTCCCAATCGATATGACCCTCAATAGACATCTTTAGCTTCTCATTCAATTCATCCAAAAGTACAGTTGGTATCCATCCCTCTGCAGTAAACGTATTTTCTGTAGTGGCAAACAGTAGCGGGGCCTCTGTCCTCTGCACATCTATGCTTAACTTCTCTTCCGTCGCGAGCAAGAATCCCTTCACCTCACTTTTAATTTCTTCCATGCCAATCTCAATCGATTTAAGTTCACTCTCTAGTCCTTCTCTTTCATCACCCAATCCTGAAACATATTTTTCCACTTCCCCCGTCTCCTCCGGAATTTCAACTCGTTCAAATTCAGTCCTTTCTAGTGCAGCTGGAACCTCTGAAGAGTCTTTTTCCGCAACTATTGCTATGGAGCTTTCCCCAGTAAATATCTCCATAGGCTCCTTAACCCCTGCCAATATCTCTTTTATTTTCTCAATATTTCCCCTTCCGACAAACACATCAACAGAATTGTATCCCTTCAACAAATCAAAATCAATTCCTATTTCTGCAAAAACTTCTGCCTCTACAAGAAGTTCCTCTATCCGTCGCATCCTCTCCACAATTTCACCCCTGCGGTCCTCGAGCCCATTTACTTTTTCTCTAAGATCTTCCAATCTCTCTCCAATTTCCCCCTCTTTGAACTCATATATCGATTCAACATTTTCGGCTTCAATTCCAAGTATGCTCTCAATAGCCCGTGCAGTGACCAATTTCTCTGATACTTCCTCAGCTAGTACCCCCGGATCTCCTCTCTGGAACCCCTCCCATGAACCATCATATTCCACAAGATGAATTGCATTTAGCTCATGAATTGCATTTACGAACTCTTCCATAATTTCTTTAGACCCCGTCGCCGAGATCCGGCTCATTTGTTTAGGCCTTAGCATCTACTGACTCCTTAAAACGATCTTTGATAAACAAAATAACACCGTCATGATTTTTAGCCGCCTCTTTATCTAATTTCTTAATATCTTTATCAACTTCTTTGAGAGTTTTTTTACACTCCGCTTCTACTTCTGCCCGCGATTTTTCTAATTTCTCACCGTGATTCTTAGCTATTTTTTCCTTCTCCTTCACCAGGATCCCCTCTGCCTTTTTCTCAGCCTTAGAAATCACATTCCGTGCCTTTTTCTCAGCATCAACAATTATTTTTTCGACTTCGATCTCTATGTCTTGGATTTTTTCGAGGACCTCTGGCCTTGCCATCTTATCAATTCTTCTGATGGGTGTATATTTGGTCGTTACGATCGAGTTCAGTTAGATTCTCTGCCAATCTCCCTCCGACACCAAACGCATGTTTTTTTCTTGGTCGGAAGAATTACTCCTTTAATGGGACTCTTAGAAGACAAGCGACGTGCTCGGATTTTCTATAAATATCTATCAAAAATATATGATATAATCAATCCCCTCTTCTGGACGATTTCAATGAGAGAATGTGCCCTAGACCTATTCAATATAGGCCATACTGATAAAATATTAGATGTTGGATGTGGTACTGGATTTGGAACCGAAGGCCTCTTGAATCGAGCACCAAATATTCACGGAATTGATCAAAGTATTCACCAACTCAACAAAGCCCGTAAAAAATTTTCTAAACCCTCTCTCATTCCACTTTATATAGGAGATGCAGAGAATCTACCATTCCCTGATGGTACATTCGACGCCGCTTGGTCTTCTGGATCGATAGAATATTGGCCAAATCCAATTGAAACTCTTTCTGAGATCCGGCGCATCGTAAAACCTAGTGGTAAGGTTTTAATCGTCGGACCCAGAAAACCAAAAGGTCTACTGTCTAGAACTTTAGCCACGTCTTTGATGCTTTTTTACACAGAATCCGAAGCGGATCATCTCTTCTCTGCTGCTGGTTTCGAAAACATCCAACACACACTTCTACAAGCACATGTTGGCAGTCCCTCCGCTATAGTAACTTTGGCAACTGTACCATCCTCTAAGAAATAATTCCCTTTCTAATTTTCATTTTTTACTTCGTTTATCGGTATGGGGAGTATCTGTATCTCTAGAACTTCGCCATCTTCTCTTTGGAAAACAATTTTGGTATTTTCCGGTGGGGCCAATATCCACGTTCCCCCTCTGTTTATTTCCTCCTCTCTACTTGTTCCAATTAACATTTTCGACGCAATCGAATTCCCTGTATCTATATCATACACTTCTACTTTAAGCGGTCCTCCAACAAAACTCCGCGCGACCGCGACTTTCATAGTCCCTCCGTCTAAAGAACCGATGGTTCTCGAGTCTCTTGCCCCCAAACCTGTGATTCCTAATTTCCTTTCTTGGATTTCATAGAACACATTCTTAGTCCCTCCATCTAGATATGCAATCAACGATCCACTATCAAACCCAATTTCAATTTGATACCCTCTCCCCTTTCCCATTATCCCCGTTTGCCGACTTACCTCTGGATTGTATGCTATTGGATATAAACTCGCAGTTCTAGTGATGGCTTCATCTAAACTTATACCCCCTAACAACGACTCCTGATCCCATACATATGCCTCTCTCCAGTACGTACTCCCTTCGATTGTGGCTAAAACCACCCCACTCTTCGATGCAGCAATGTATACATTTCCAACTTCTCTTTCCCCCCTCGCCACGTCAATCAAATTCTTTTTCACTGGGCCCTCAAACGGTATCAATTCCTCTTTAAGCATCATGATTCTCCCTCTCAATTCCATTTGAGAAACCATCTCTGATTCTTCTTCTATGTGATCCAAAAGACCTCCTAGTACCTTTGAATCAGTGCTTATGAGCATCAATTCTCTAGTAAACTCTTCGGATCCAATCCAACCACTTTTCCACCTCTCTCGAATTTCTACAAAACGGTCTGTTATATCTGCAGATTCAATTTCTACATCTGTAGCCGCTTGGAAAAGTATCTCCCTTTTTTCATCTTCTCCACTCGCCGATGAAATTCTTTCTTCCAATATGTATTTATTGAGCTCTCCCAAAATTATTTTCCGATCCATCGAAATTGAAGTTGCCAAATTGGGTGTTTGAACAACAAAATCTGACCGATCAATCTGACCAATACTAACCATTCTAATCTCCTCTTCTGATAGCTCGATACCAGATGAAGTTTCTCCCGAAACTCCTCCTACCGAAATAGAGGCTAAAACTAGAACTATCACTACTATATTTAACCCCCTATTCATGATCCCCCTTATGTTTTCAACAACCAAAAACGACCCTATATCATATAATATCGGTTCTAGCAACATTTTTTTTTCTTTAAACTGAACAGTTTCTTATGTCAAACCCATTGATAAGATGCTTTTTTATTTCTATCATCTTATTATCGGCCGTCTGTGGGAGCTCAATAGCTCAAGAAGATCTCTCTGATGGGGCCTCTGATGTTACCCTCATCAAAATCGCGCTTTCCCCCACTGGGGAAGCTGTCTGGACGGTCGAATTAAAATATCCCCTTACTACTCCTTCGGAAGTACAATCATTCAATAGACTTTCAACCATTTTTAAATCCAATGGCCAGTCGTTTATCTCATTATCTCCTTTTACACATGCTATCACCGTCGCCTCAGCTGAAACGGGGAGAGACATGGAACTCAAAGAGATATCTTACTCATCGTCTATGTCTGATGACCATGGCTCGCTTTCATTATCTTTTGTCTGGACCAATTTCACCTATTCTCAGGCAAATACGATGAGTGTTGGAGATGTATTTTCTGTAGAATCAGGGGAGGCTTGGATGCCACTTTTATTGGAAAATCAAGAACTTATAATCGAATTCCCTCCTAATTACGTGGCTCAAAGTTCTTCTCACAGTATCTATAACGGAACCCTTCATGTAATCGGACCAGCAGAATTCTCCCCTGGAGAACCATTTGCAACTCTTATTGAATTCTCTCCCTCCACCCCTACTATTAGTAAAACCACCCCTCTATCGTTCACATTTATCATCGCCATCTTACTATCTGTGTCTATGGGTTTATTGTGGATTTTAAAACGAAATTTCAACTGGTCTCTGCTTTCAATCCTTTTTTCTGTTTTCCCCAATGCATCTCGGTATCCAATTCTAAGAAAATATGCCCCCCTTCTCCCTCCCACTGACAACATACCTTCTCGGCCGATAAGCCGAGAACCATTAATTTCCGACGAAGAACGAGTTCTAACTATAGTACAGCAACATGGGGGTAGGATTAAACAAGTTGACATCGTCGAAAAAACCGATTGGTCAAATGCCAAAGTGTCTCAAATTCTATCACATCTAGAGGCTAAAGGATTCATAGACAAACTTCGTATAGGTAGGGAGAACTTGATCTCACTCCGCAGGAATGAAGGTCGCGATCGATAATAACAAAAACCCCAGCGATAAACTACTCTCTATTTACTACCATGAGAATAATCGTCGCAATCACCGAAGTCGCCACCCCCGATGACACAATAGAATTTTCTGACAAGTCAATCACTGAAAGTAATTTCACATATGGTCTAAACGAATGGGATGAATATGCTATCGAGGAGGCTATTCAAATTTCAGAATCTACCGCCAATTCCGATGTTATATCCGTCACCATTGCCCCTCCACGGGCTGAAAAAACTATTAGAATGGCACTGGCCAAAGGTGTTACTAAAGCAATTAGAGTCTGGGATCCACAACTGGAATCATCACCCTTTGTCGATCCTCGGCTAAAAGCAAAAATTCTAGCCAAAGTAGTTTCTACTCTTTCTCCTGACATAATCCTCACCGGAGTTCAATCTAGCAACGATTGTTGGGGTTCTACCGGGGTGGCTCTAGCAGCTGAAGTCGGATTCAATTGGGCAACATTGGTCACTGATCTTGAATTATCTGGTGATGTTGCACATGTACGAAGGGAGCTCGAAAATGGAGTAGATGAACTAGCTGAGGTAACTCTACCTGCTGTTTTCACTATTCAAACTGGAATCAATGAACCCCGTTATGCCAGTCTAAGAGGAATTAAACAAGCCCAACAAAAAGAACTAGATACACTCTCTTTCAGTGATCTTTCCACCGACCCCAATGAGTTCCGATCCGACATAAATCTCATTGAATTTTCCCTTCCCACTTCTAATAGTACGATCCAGTATTTTGAGGGAACTCCCAAAGAACAAGCTGCACAAATAGCCACCGTCATTAAAGATCTTGGCTTTGGAGGTGGCTAAATGCCTCCAATTTTAATCATAGCTGAACACAGACAGGGGGTTATTAATCCCGACACTTTTGGTCTACTAACTGCGGGAATAGAACTTTCCACCGCCCTTGGCACAGAAGCCCATGTTGCCATCATTGGTACAAATCCAGAAAAATTGGCTCAAGATATTAACATAGCTGGAATTCATACAATTCATACATTTTCTACTTCCCTCCCTTATAATCACGACATTTACGTTCAAGTAATTTCATCTTTATTTGACAAGATACACCCGTCTTCTATTCTTTCTTTGCACACTTCTACAGGAACCGACTATTGCCCGGCATTAGCATCCATTTTGGATATGCCCCTTCTACCGGACGCAATTGCAATCAATTACACAGATCAAATAGAAATTCTTCATGAAATGTATTCTTCAAAACTCCAAGCGAAAATAGCTTCACCCCCTCCTGCGATAATCACCGTTCGTGCTGGAGTTTGGCCCATTGAAACGACCCCTGGAAATGCTTCTATAGAGCCTCTTAATATCTCTATAAATGAGGAGGCTATTAATTTCAAAGTCAAAGATTATGAAGAAACTCCCATTGGGGATGTTGACATTTCTACTTCTGATTTACTACTAAGTGTAGGTCGTGGAATTGGGGATGAATCAAATTTGGAGTTAATTTTTTCCACAGCAGAGGCTATGGGGGCAACAGTCTCTTCTTCCAGACCCATCGTCGACGCAGGATGGCTACCAAAAGATCGCCAAGTCGGTCAATCGGGAACAAAAGTTTCCCCCTCCCTTTATTTAGCCATCGGTATATCTGGTGCTGTTCAACACATAGCTGGAATAAAAAATTCTAAAGTGATAATTTCAATCAACAAAGATCCCAAAGCACCCATATTCGATGCATCTGATTACGGAGCAGTAGGAGATCTTTTTGAAATACTTCCTGCCCTCTTAGAAGAGTTTAGATAAGAAAAAGAACCCCCTCTCCTCGCGCACCCATCGCCATCTATTTGTTCCTTCTTATCTATCTTTCAACGTGAACACTTCCAATGATCATCGATTACTAATCGAAAACCACATTTCTGAAATAGTCGATGAAATTAGCCTACCAAAATTACGCGATTCTATAAAATATTCTACATTATCTGGTGGCAAACGTCTTCGACCCACTCTCACGCTACTATCTTGTGAACTCGTGGGCGGGGATCCCACAAAAGCAATCGATTTTGCGGTTGGAATTGAACTAATTCACACGGCATCACTCATAGTCGATGATATAATCGATTCTTCTCCATTTCGAAGAAAACAATATAGTTCCTGGGTTGAATTCGGCCACAGCGATGCAGTCATTTCTTCCGACGGTTTAATAGGAGAGGCATTCCATTTATTTTCTATCGACCCTCTAGCGTTGGAATGTGTTTCTAAAGCAATGGCGGATCTAGGAAGTGGAGAGGCAATGGAATTAGTCTCTCCCCCTCAAAATGAAGAGCAATATCTAGACTTGGCCCGCAGAAAAACTGGATCTCTCTTCCGCGCAGCCGCAGAATTGGGCGGGATTGCAGCCAAATCTGACCAATCCACAACCACCGCTCTAGGCGATTATGCCGAAGCTGTCGGGATGGCTTTTCAAATCCGAGATGATGTGCTAGACGCAACATCAGATCCAGAAATTCTAGGAAAACCAACTGGACAAGATGCCATCCTAGAACGCCCCTCGTTACTCCGTGTAGCTGGGATATCCCCACTTGAAGCGAACTCTAGAGCACATCTACAAGCGAATAATGCTTTGCGTATTTTAGGAACTATACAAACAATAAATCCCATTACTCTTGATTATCTCTCAGAATTAGTCAACTTCGCCGTAACTCGTTCGTATTAATTCCTCCCTTGGCCTCTATAATCGAAAATATTAGTGTGCTTGAAAATCCGATAATGGTCCCCATTACCAATACCATGGCAAAGAATTCTAGCGTTACTGCTTCTATTATATACCCACTAGCTGCATAGAGCACTCCTATTATTGAAATAACATAAATCGGGGCATTCAGATATCTTAATTTCATTCTTCCATTCAAATATTCATCCGTTATATGACCCAAACTCAAAATAATTCCTGCAGAACCAAACCATTGCACCCCCCCAAAAATAAAAATGGCAATCGCGTTGATCACATTCCTATCTAGATCTGAACCATTTCTCATTTCTTCTATTAAATAAACCCCCTCTATGCCACCAATGACAATTATTATTGCAGAAACCACATACGCAACCAACACAACCCTACCTGTGTACAAATCCCGTTTCGTACTCTCTATGGCTTGGCGGATCGAATCTTTAAGACCCAACCCTCTATATAGGACATAAATTCCCACTATTGCAACACCCATGCCCAAAATCGAATTACTTCCTATTGCATTTTCAAAGATAATAGTCATTGGGTATATCAAAAACAAAATACCAAGTGGTAATAACAAAGTACCTCTTGTTTCTGGATCTCTTACAAACTGCTTTATAGTGTAATATGCAGATTCAAGCCCTTCTGCTTGGCGGACCACAACTCTATGCACTCCACTAATTTCCACTCTCGATCGAATTATGGGCATGACACTTTCATCTTGTGCCCCATCCGTTACAACAACAGTCCTCACTTTTTCTCCAGAAAACATTCTATTAAGAACTTCTTCAGTCTCCGCCCCAACTTTTCTCCCAGCAGCCATATCCCCTCTAGCACTCCCTGTTACCACTGCTATTTCAACAGAATCTGGCAGTGTTTTTTCATAAAGCTGCAAACCCTGAAACATAACGTTCCCGTCCGAATCTGTAGGATCTGCTATAGCAAGAGATAGGGCAGCACGTTCTACTGCTTGTCTCCCAATAACTGGAGTTTTAATCCCAGTTTTCCTACCAAGATCGTCATCTAGGTCGACACAGAGGATTAATAACATAGTTGCGTAGTCGACCCCAGAGGGGTTACGTTTTTGGGAACGCAAGCGTTTAGGCAGCAGAATAACTAAATTTCGCATGCCGAATTGTCCTCTAGAGGCCGAATGCCCCAGTTTCTCTGAACGGTTCCAAGGTCTAGGATGTCAGTTTTATGCCAATCGGAGTGGGATGGAATGGTGTAATCATTATAGTCTCCCAATCCGCGAACTAAAACAACAACCTGTTACAATAGGCGAAGAAGTCATCGTCACCGTAACTGATATCCATGAAAGCGGCGCGGGAGTTGGCCACACCGAAGATGGTTTTGTGGTTTTCGTTGATGGTGTCTTGCCCGACGCAAGATCTCTAGTAAAAATAACTAGTCTGAAAGCTAATCATGCCCGAGCAGATGAAATCGAGCGCTTACCTCTAATCGAAGAAGATGAAGAGTCTACCTCTTCCGAGGAACTCCCTGGAAAACCTCTCCGAACCTCCCGGCCAAATCTCGGCAGTCGAGAGGATTTTTGGGGATCTTAATTACTATAATTTCACTTTCACACCACTTGGAAAGTATTATTAAACTCTCACACAAAGATTACATTATCTCCTATTAGAAAAACGCGGAGATGGTGATAAATATGATTGATTTACGTAAGAAAGCGGAAGAATTACATGACAGACATTCAGACACATTTCAAATTGAGGTAGATGAAATAGAATCTCAATTACGCACCCTCGTGGAAGGCTATAGCGTTCCTCTAGAAGAGGCTATCCGAAGTGTTGTCAATCGAAACGCACCTGAATACAAAAGTTCTACGGCGGCAACAAACAAATCCAATTCTCAGATCAAAGTCGGAGACATTAATTCATCTGGGCAGTGGGTAGACCTTCAAATCAAAATAGTCGATCTTTGGGACCCAACTAGTGATTCCATTGATCAAGTTGGTCTAGCCGGAGATGAAACTGGAACGATTAAATTTACAAAGTGGTCTAAATCTAATCTCCCAACCCTTGAAGCAAATGGGAATTATCTTCTAAAAAATGTCGTAACTGATGAATGGGGCGGTAGATTTTCTATAAAACTCAACCGAACAACGATAATAGAACCATTGGACCAAGACATTGAAATCGGAGATGGTTCCACTTCAATTGAAGGGGCACTTGTGGACATCCAATCTGGAAGTGGGCTTATCAAACGATGCACAGTTGATTCTTGCACACGTGTCCTTCAGAATGGCGCTTGCGCAGAACACGGAGAAGTAGATGGAAAATATGATTTACGTCTAAAAGGAGTGATAGACGATGGAATCAATGTATTTGAAGTTATACTCAATGAACAAACCACTGAGTTTCTCACCGGAATAAACCTTTCCGATGCCGAGACAATGGCAACAGAGGCTGTTGATACTGGCGTAGTTCTTACAAAAATGCGCAATATGCTTCTCGGAAAATATTATAAAATCCAGGGCTCTAAATTTAGCAGATACTTAATAGCAAATGAAGCACAACTTCTATCTGATCCAATTGATACGGATTCAATTTTGATTCAAGCGAGGTCGATCTGATGAGCGTTTCTATCTCTCGTGAAGTTGCCCGTAGGGTTTTTGCAAGTGAATTTAATATAGCAACTCACACTTTCAAAGAATCCGATGACGAACGCGCTCCGAATTATATTTTACTTCCAACAGGAATACATGCAAACCGTGTTTTCATTGTTGGTACACTAACTCAACTAGACAACATAGGAAATGATTCCGAGTGGTGGCATGGAAGAATATCTGATCCCACTGGGATATTCCATATCTACTCTGGACAATATCAACCAAACTCTACAAGCGTCCTCAGAAAACTAGACCCTCCTACATATGTTGCTGTAACTGGAAAACCTAACATCTATTCTCGCGAGGACGATGAGCTAAGTATATCTATTAGGCCCGAATCTGTAACTGAAGTAGATTCCTTAACTAGAGATCGTTGGGTTGCCGAAACAGCAATACAAACTCTGGAACGCATATCCTCTTTCAGAGAAAATCCCACTCCGTATGCAGAACGAGCAAAAACACACTACGGAGAAGACCCAACGATACATCACGATACTGCCTTATTGGCACTAGAAAGTTTGATGGAGCCCTTGTAGCTGCACACCGTCTGACACGTTGAGGTCTGACGAACAATTAAATAGTTGGAGGCCTAGTCTAATCCACTATGAGGAAAACAAACAAAAATAAAACCATATCTTTCCGTGTCAATGAACAGACATTTGAGTCTCTTCAACACATCGCGAAAGAAAATGGAATGTCCTTGTCTACGGTTTTCCGTGATTACGTTAGAATGTTCGTAGAACGCAGGGGTCAGGTTAGGGTAGTCCCTGAAGATCCTCTAACAGATTCTGACGCTGGATTTCCCCCTAGGATTGAGGTCCCAACAAGTTTCCTCCGTGACCACGAACGCCTAGAGTTGGAAGCAGGCCATTTACGAGAACAACTTGCAGAGTACAAGAGATACATATCTGCTCTCCGCGAGCGAGAAGCAGAATCAGAGGTGATTTTTCTCGAAGATTTAGATGCGGAAAATGATGCCATTGATTCTTGGAATATCTGAATTTTTATATCAGTAATTTTTTTTCTGTTCTGATACTTTCCCCCATCTCTTCATTTCCCTCTACCTTTGCAATAGCTTCCAAAACTTCTAATGTTCTAATAGAATCATCTAAAAACGAAACAACATCTGCTGGATATGAATATACCATGTAATCTTTTCCCATTCTATCTACAATTTCCTCTGGAGATTTTCCCTCTTTCCTCACTTTAAGCACATATTCCATAAACTTTTTTTCTGGATGCTCGCAATATGGATTTGACTCACAACCACAATCTAAAAAATCTTTTGCAAATGCGTATATGTACCCACGAAATGATTCATCTATTTTTTCAATTTCTCCTGTAAAAAGAAGATCTAGAGTAGCGCCACTAAACACTTTTTTTGGTATTCTGACACCCAATTGTGCACATATTTGCGAGTGATTCTTGATATAAATCCGTTCTGTAATCGACACTTCTATTATTTCACCGTTCCCTGCGTTAATAAAATCTCCTTCAGAATCAGAATGTATTTCCACTATGATCAAGTACTCTGACTCGTGTCCGGGTTAGGGTAGTGGTTATCCTTCCGGCTTGTGGAGCCCGAGACGCGGGTTCAATTCTCGCACCCGGACTATTTTACTCATTCGAGTATCTAACTCAATCTCGCGCATAGATAACTAGTCTCTATGTGATTTTTTTTAACAAGGGTTTAAATTCTACCATATCTTCAAACAAACCCAATGGACCAACCAAATATTAGTGCATCAGATCCTCTTGTTGCAGAACTATTAGAACTAGAACTAAAACGTCAACGGAATACATTATCAATGATAGCTAGTGAAAATCACGTTTCACAAGCTGTCTTAGAAGCTCAAGGGTGCATTTTTACAAATAAATACGCAGAAGGATACCCTGGATCTAGATATTATGGTGGGTGTGAATACGTCGATCAAATAGAACAATTAGCCATCGACCGCGCCAAAAAAATCTGGAATGCCGAACATGTCAACGTACAACCCCACTCTGGGACTCAAGCGAACATGGGTGTCTATTTCGCTGTACTAAAACCCGGGGATAAAATTTTATCTATGTCTTTGACACATGGTGGTCATCTTAGCCATGGTCACCCTGCGAACTTTTCCGGACGCTTCTACGACATTCAACATTATGAAGTAGATCCTTCAACAGGTTATATCGACCATGATTCTGTGGAAAAAATTGCAAAAAGTTTCAAACCCGATATAATCGTATCTGGATTTTCTGCTTATCCTCGAATTGTTGAATGGGATCGATTTCAAGAAATAGCGCACGATGTTGGTGCCTATCACCTAGCAGACATGGCTCACATAACCGGACTCATTGCAGGGGGGCAACACCCCTCTCCCGTAAACCACGCAGATTTTGTAACCGGATCAACTCATAAAACTATCCGCTCGGGCCGTGGAGGACTCATACTGTGCAATGACGAATATGCTTCTAAAATAGATTCTGCAGTCATGCCCGGTATGCAAGGAGGACCGCTTTTGCATAACATAGTAGGAAAAGCGGTTGGTTTCGCAGAGGCACTCACTCCTGAATTTTCTAACTACGCAGCCCAAACAGTCAAAAATGCACAAGCCCTTGGGAAGTCGCTCCAAGATGGTGGATTAAAATTAGTTTCTGATGGCACTGATACCCATTTAGTTTTGGTCGATTTACGGCATTCCCATCCTGATTCTACTGGAAAAGAAGTTCAAAATAATCTAGAATCTGTTGATATAGTCCTCAATGCAAACACAGTTCCTGGGGAAACTAGATCTCCTTTCTTAGCTAGTGGCATTCGGGCTGGAACTCCCGCACTGACCACCCGTGGTTTCACAGAAGAAGATTGCATGACTATCGGAAACCTCATTGTTCAAATGATCAACAACCCAGACGATACTTCTACACAAATTTCTGTTTCAAAAGAAGTTGAATCACTCTGTAAAAACCATCCTCTATATTCTTAATATTTGGTTTATACTTTGCTATCTTGTAGCAAATCCAAGGCTTGAAGAGCGCTCGTGTCAAATCTTCCTCAATGGTCCATATTATTGATGGAAATGCGGTTGCTACTCTGATACGAGAAGATCTTAAAACTCAAATTGATACCTTACAAAATTCTGGAGTTACTCCTGGATTAGCCACTGTTTTAATGAGCGATGATCCTGCAAGTAAAACCTATGTTTCCATGAAACAACGCGATTGTGAAGAACTAGGAATGAATGCTACTGATATCGTTCTCGATCCCACTTCTTCTTCTGAGGAACTTTTTTCGGTTCTCAATAAATTAAATTCTGATTCTGATGTGCATGGTTATCTAGTCCAAATGCCCTTGCCTTCCCACATCCCTGAACAAGAGCTTCTTTTTCACCTTGATCCGATGAAAGATGTAGATGGATTCCACCCCGAGAATGTTGGCCTCCTCGTCTCTGGAAACCCTCGGTATAAACCCTGCACTCCCCATGGGATACAAAAATTACTTGAGTCCATTGACGTAGATACCTCTGGAAAAGACATAGTCGTCGTAGGAAGATCAAATATTGTTGGAAAACCTCTAGCAAATTTATTATTACAGAAATCATCTGGTGGAAATGCAACCGTGACGATTTGCCATTCTCGAACACGAGATTTGGCTAATAAAACACGAGAAGCAGATATCATCATCGCCGCCCTCGGAGTGCCCGAATTTATCACCGGATCTATGGTATCTGATGGTGTAATTGTCATCGATGTTGGTGTCAATCGAGTAGACGATGATAGTGAAAAAGGATATCACTTGGCAGGAGATGTTGAATTTGATAGTGTGAGCAAAAAAGCCAAAGCCATTACTCCAGTCCCCGGAGGCGTGGGCCCCATGACTCGTGCAATGCTCATGTACAACACAGTTCAAGCAGCAAGTTTGCAATCAAATATATCTTTATAGCTCAGCTCAATTTTTCTTCTTACTCCTTCTTTTCTTCTTAGATTCTACCCCCTCTTTTCGACCACCTTCCATAATTTCTGGAAGTATTAATTCTCCAAAATGCAAAATAAGTATACAAAACATTGGGCCCAAAAATATACCATACCAACCAAATATCAATGGTCCAAATATGTAAGAAAACATGATCATTCCCACATGCAAATTCTTCCCCGAAACATACGGGCGAATAATTAAATCAGGGATGCAATCTACAACTACAAACGATGCTATCAAAAACACAATTGGAAGGATCAACGAATCTTGACCTCCGGAAAGGAATCCTTGCAGTAACAAATACAATGTCGTTGGAATATAGATTATTTTCATACCAACTATTGGAATTAAACTAGCCACTCCTGCGAGTATTCCTAGTACTGCTGGGTATGGAATCTGAGTGTAACTGTCTCCCAACCAAATTGCGATAACGGTGTATACTATTACTCCTATAGCTGCAGTTATCAATACGTTCAGTATATTCCCCACAAAAACTTGGTGAAAACTCCGATCAACTTTGGTGGCATATCTCTCGAATATTCCTCTATCATCTGCAAAATTTTTCATAACCCATTGAGATAAATCCGGACCGCCTGTCAGAAGGTAGAACGCAATGGATAGTGCCAAAAACATATGGAGAACTACACCACCTATTACTGCTATGTACGACGCTATTCTATCCACGCTCTCCACTATTGCATCTACAACCCCTCCTGAAAACACCTGTTCAATTGGAGTAGTCACAGCAGATATCTCTGCATATGGCCCCAAATATTGAGCCAAAGTTTCAAGTTGATACTGATGAATTAATTTACCAAATTCTTGAATTCCAATAGAAAGTGTATATCCTATGACTAATAAGATTGGAAGTGCCACCACCACCAAAGCAGAAAATGCAGCCAAACCTGAGGATTTTATATCTTGATTTAATTTGGAGTATACGGGTTTCGATATATAGTAAATAAATAAACCCACGACGAATGTGCCTATGAATTCATACACGACGAAAGCTAGTATAAGTGCTAAAACCAAACCCAAAATCAACAACATTATTCGCGACACGTTAGTTTCATTTCTAGCTACCATGTCATCAAAACCTTACCCCCAACGAAAAAGTTTTCGCCATTTCCTGTTAAAATTTCATTTTCTAACCGTTACAACTAATTTCCATCATCTCTACCATCTTAACATGTCAAAATATGATGATATTCTACATAATTTCATCAATATTGATCTATCACTTGTTCAGGACCATTTAATTGAATGGTATCAACTACATCACCGTAAATTTCCTTGGAGAGAAACTACAGATGCATATCCGATACTTGTATCCGAAGTCATGAGCCAACAAACTCAACTCACCCGAGTGGTCACTGCCTGGGAAGAATTTTTATCAATATGGCCCTCCATCGAGTTGTTAGCAAATTCTCATCTATCGGATGTATTGAAATTTTGGACTACACACCGATTAGGCTACAATCGCAGAGCCCGCTTTCTTAGAGAAACTGCAATTGAGATAGTTCACAATTTTAACGGTGAAATACCCAACTCTCTAGATTCGCTACAAAAACTCCCCGGAATTGGTCCTTACACTGCAAATGCAATTGCTAGTTTTGCATTCAATAATGGGGGTCCTACCCTTGACACCAATGTAAAACGTGTTATCTATCGCTTTTTTGGACCCTTCGAAAACCTCTCTGATATAGAACAAGTAGCCAATCAAATCATGCCCCCAAACCATTCTCGAATATGGAACAATGCCATGATGGAATTGGGGGCTACTATTTGCAAACCAAATCCCCTGTGTGATCTAAAATCGTGCCCTTGGAGGAATCATTGCAATGCCTATTCTAACCAAGAATTTTCCACACCACTCTCGCCCCGTCCCCCAAGTTTCAAAGGGAGCACTAGACAAATCCGAGGTGAAATTATCAATATTTTGTCTAAAACAGACGCTCTCCCCGTCCCCGACCTAGATTCTAAACTTACTTCTTCAATGCCCCCTGAGTATAACTCCGATTTATTGTCAAAACTCCTTCACACTCTTGAATCCGAAGGTCTAATCCAGATCAACAAACTGAAAGAACCACCTACTGTTCAACTCCATCCGTAATTTGCACAACTTTGGCTTTTATTAGTGGCTCTGCGTTTTCCTTTGGAAGGGAAATTATTTCGCCTTCCTTAAGATCATATGTGTTCCCATCAACTCCATAAATTTCTCCTACCTCTTGCACAACTTTGATTGTAATGTTGGAGACTTCCCCCTCTTCCGCCTGATCCATATTTTTTTGAGGCGATTTCTGTTCACTTATTTGGTTTGTTTCCACCTCCTGCTGAGTGTGATTTTTTTCTTCTGAAGATACACGCTGTAAAATCTCATTTCTATTATTTTGCAATAACTCAACTAGATTCCTAAACAATCCAACTTCCTCTCCTGCCAAACTTCCATCTCTCTCCCCCAATCCTGCAGCCGTCAGGCTAGCCCCTTTGAGAATTTTACCAACTCGGCGATCGTATATGACTTCTACCACTCCCACTACTGTTTTAATTTCATCGTCTATCCTGCGAATCGTTTTTGCGTCCACAGAATCAACATCCCCTTGTAAAATATTTTCCTTTTCAACTCGAAGGTTTTGTAGATATTCTGATACATCAACATAAAACGAATCTAACAATGGTTGTAGATCACTTCTAGTTCTTTCCTCAATTTGAATCTCTCTTAGGTCTTCTAAATTCATTGTAATAGTTAATTTTTAGTCTCTTTTACTTTCTCTGCTTCCCCCCGCGCCATTAAAAACATCGCGGCATACTCTGGAATTATATTGATGCCATCTGAGATTGTAAATGTTTCTCCTCCTAGATCCACCAACTCGTCTTCCCCACCTTCTACAGAAATTTTAATATCCCTCCCTTTAAATCGATCTGGTACTGCGTGTTCTAATGGGTCAAACTCATCTAATTTTTCATATTTTATTGGTTTCACTTGTAATGATGTTCCCCCATGCAAACTTAGTGGCAAACGAATCAAACGATGTATGTCTGTAGTCACTGGTTCGTCGATTGATGCAGATTGATTTTCTACAATATTTGGAATTAATTTCTTCATCCACGTAACAAAATCTGGATGGACATCTATATTCCCCATTTCAATCTCTTTATGTTTTTTATCTATAATAGATAAAATATTCAGAGCCTTTTTGGAACCAATTCCTTCAAACTCTTGCAATTTGAGCTGAGCACTTTCATTTTCCATATCTCGCAACTCATCGATACGTTCTAGTATGGCACTATGTATACGTTTATCCCATCCCCCTCCTGCTCCCACACTTCTCTTTTTTGTAGGATTTCTCAATCCTATCCCTGAAACCGTTTCTGTTTGAACTATTGTTTCAAGTTCTACTCCTGCTCCGAGTATGTAATCCACCACTTCTCGTCTCGCAGATCGATCTAATTCTCTAATTGCATCGTGTCGAACGTGTACATGGTACCCTCTACCTCCTGAAAAAACTATTTCTAGATTCTGAAATGAAAAATCTTCGGTTAGAAAATCAAGCAGTTTCCATAATTCCTCTTTACACGCATATAGCATCTCTGCATAAGTACTTCCCTCTGAAGAAAACGAATGAAGATGATCTGCATCCAAATCAAATATTAAATCAGATCCCATCCAATTTTTCCCCGCCATCGAGGGTGTACCTGGTTTTTGGTAGACCCCCGCAGAAAAATAGACATGCTTCGGTCGATTCGCCACGAGAAATTCTTGCAATCCACCCATATCTAGAAGTGATTGGTGTCTCTTCATTATGGTCCCCGTCCCTGCAGTCCATGGAATGAATCCCCATTCTCTGCGCTCTGCAGAAAGAGGATTATACGGGTTCATCGACCGATAATAATCCCCAAAACGCCCCCGGAGATATTCTCGAGTTCTATCTTCCATCTCGAGATATCAGACTACCAATAAGTAAAAATCTTTTTTTCTATGTATTATTACAAATTTGGGGAATAAACTAGATACCACGCATCTCCCATATCTTCGTAATAACGCTGAACCAATTTTTCTTTCTCAAATCCAATCTTTTCATAGAAACCTATCGCGCCTATGTTTGTAGTTCTAACATGACATGAAATGTGGTCATATTTTTCTCCCAGTAAATCGATCAAATATTTCCCAATTCCTTCTTTCCGATGATTCCCATTCACTGCAATAAAAAAGATATATCCGCTATCTTGAACGGCAATAAAACCTAGCCCACCCCCAGTCTCCGAATCAACACACCAAAATTTTTCTGCTTCATGATACATTTGCGCAAAAAATCCCCATTTTTGTTTCAACAAATCCTCTCCCCGACGTATCTCCTCTTTAAGCAACCACGCTTCATTCAACAGACGGCTACTGTTTGGTTCTATCTGTAGTATTTCGAAATTATTTCCCACTGCGTTCTGTAAATATTCCCATTATGATAACTGCATCTTTTCCCATCCAACCGTTCTATTGAAATTTCTGCTACCATCCCCTTGTTGATTTGAAATGCAGACAACTAAATCAAACCATTTCTTATATTCAAACCAAACTATCATGGAATTTCATCTTCGGGATCATACTGCCGACATCGCAGTCGAATCATTAGCCCTCACTTTGGAAGAAGCATTTTCCGGCATTGCAGAAGGTCTATCCCAAGCACACTCTCCCAACTCTCTTTCTGGAACCAAAAAATTCCATTTAAACATATCTTCAGAGTCTCTAGAATCTCTTCTATTTGATTTTCTTGACATGCTCATTTACGAACGTGATGTGTACAATGTTTTACCAACAAACCACAAAGTATCCATCACCCAGAAAGGTGATATATGGAACCTCGAAGGAACCTACTACGGTGTCCCTCTCGATACCATCGAATCTCGTGAAATCAAAGCAGTCACATATTCTGACATGGAAGTTAAAAAAACACCAAATGGGTGGAGATTGTATGTCGTATTTGATGTATGACCTATCACCTCCGTAACGAAGGTATATGTTCTAAGACCGTAATATACGCATAATGACCACATTCAAATCGGGAAACATCTCTCTCACTCAAATAGAAGAATTCGTATGGGAAATCCCCCGATCCGGAGATATGATCGTCCCTGCAAGAATATTTGCAAGTGAAACTTTATTGGAACAAATATCTCAAGACAAAACGCTAGAACAATTAAAAAACACAGCATCTTTGCCTGGAATACAAAAGTATGCAATTTGCATGCCAGATGGCCACCAAGGATATGGTTTCCCAGTCGGAGGTGTGGTGGCCACCGATGCAAATAATGGCTGTATTTCTCCAGGAGGAGTGGGTTATGACATCAATTGCGGTGTTCGCATGATAAAAACCAACCTTTCTTATTCCGATTTACGTGGAAAAGAAGAATCACTCGGGAAACTTCTCTTCAACAAAGTCCCCGCAGGACTAGGGAAAGGAGGGGTTCTCAATACTTCTTTAGAAGATATAGAAGAAATTCTATCATTGGGGGTTGAATGGGCGCTATCTAATGGTTATGCCGTACCAGAAGATTTGGATTTCTGCGAAGATCGCGGAAGGAGAACAGACGCCGATCCGACTAAAATTTCACTCAGGGCAAAACAAAGAGGAAAAAACCAAGTTGGTTCTCTTGGCTCTGGAAATCATTTTCTTGAAGTTCAACGAGTGGTAGAAATATTTCGAGAAGATGTAGCACATTCTTATGGTTTATCACAGGACCAGATCGTTGTATTGATCCACACTGGATCTCGCGGATTGGGGCACCAAACTTGCACCGACTATCTGCGAAAAATAGAGATGGAACACGCCACTCTTTTATCAAAACTACCGGATAAAGAGCTCGCAGCGGCCCCATCTGGTAGCCAATTAGCATCGGACTACTACGCCGCCATGTGCGCTTGCATAAATTTTGCGTGGACCAATCGCCAGATAATTACTTACGCCGTTAGACTAGTATTCGAGGAACTATTCAACAAACCATGGGAAGACCTTGGAATGGATTTACTCTATGACGTAGCACACAACATAGCCAAAAAAGAATTCCACATGGTAAATGGGACACAACGTGAATTATTTGTCCACCGAAAAGGTGCAACCAGGGCATTCCCCGCAGGCAACCCTGAATTGCCATCTGCCTTTAAAACTGTAGGCCAACCAGTTATCATACCCGGAAGCATGGGATCTGATAGTTATATCTTACGAGGTGGGGATGCATCATTGGATTTAACTTTCGGTTCAACTGCCCATGGGGCCGGTAGAATTTTAAGCCGCACAAAAGCCAAAAAACTATTCAAAGCATCTGAAATACAGGCAAAACTCAAGGAACAAAATATCCATGTTACTGCGACCCTTGATGCTACCATCTCTGAAGAAGCACCCGGTGTTTACAAAGACGTATCTGAAGTTGTTAATATATCTGATTTTTTAGGAATTGGAGACAAAGTTGCCCGAACCTATCCTGTTGTTAACATTAAAGGATGATATAATTAACAAACTATATGTAAGCCTACTACTTCCCAAAAAACAATGGGAACCACATGTAAAACTAGTACGGTGTACATCGCAAACAAACCACTTCAGGATTTCCTAGATGTAGTGGATTCAATCGAAACTCTTGGGTATGAAGATCTATTCATCGCTGATCAGGCTCTCCGAAAGAACATGTATGCATGGGCAACTCTTGCAGCTGCCCGAACACACAAAATTGGGATCGGCCCCTCTGTCACAAATGCTTACACCCGAAACCCCGGTCTCACTGCGGCATCAATGGCTACCCTCGATGAACTTTCTGATGGAAGGGCAAAATTAGGGTTCGGTGCCGGAGGCCACGGGGTGGATAAATTTGGATATGATCAATCGAAATTAATTGGGACTATGAGGGATGCCATTGATGCAATCCGACGCCTAACGTCTGGGGAAACTGTCACTTCAACACGAGATGAATTTTCGTTACATGAAGCCAAATTAGAATTTAAACCCATTCGAGACGAAATTCCTATCTACATTGGAGGTAGGGGCCCCCAACTCCTATCTTTAGCCGGCGCAGTAGCAGATGGGGCATTTTTGGGAGGTGGCCTCCTATCCCCTTCGGGTGTAAAATATGCCCAAGAACGAATTTCTATAGGTGCAAATTCAACCGGTAGGGACCCCTCCGATATAGATTTAAGATATTTAGTTTTTGTTTCTGTATCTCAAAATAAAGAAAAATCTCTCAACGCTGCCTCTTGGTTCATTTCCATGCTAACCAAACGGCATGCTAGTCTCACGGCCCTCAAAGCAGCTGGGGCACAAGATTCTCATATTCGAAAAATAAAAGAACTCGGCGATATCGATTCAATTCCTCCCTCTGAACTACGGACTTCCATTTCTCCTGAATTAATGGATCTATATACTATTGCGGGAAATCCCGAGGATTGCCAAATACGAGTTGAAGAACTAGTTGATATGGGAATAAAACATCTGACGTTAGTTCCCTTCTCCAATGAAGAAAAAAACATATTGGAGATCTTAGAAACCTTCTCCGATTTCGATTGTATATCTAGCTAATAAACTTAATTAAATTCTTAAGCTGAATCTTGTATCTTCTTCACGATCCCTTCTGTATAATCTGTAGTCGAAACCTTTGTTGCACCTGTCATCTGCCTTTCAAAATCATACGTTACTTCTTTCGAAGCAATTTGTGCTTCTAGTGCATCTTTTACTAAATCCGCTGCATCGTGCCATCCCATATATTCTAACATAATTCTTCCAGACAAAATCATGGCAGTGGGGTTAACTTTATTTTGACCTACATATTTCGGTGCAGATCCGTGAGTTGGTTCTGCAAGTATCATCCCATCTCCGATATTTGCCCCTGGGGCAATACCCAAACCACCAACTTGGGCCGCACAAGCATCTGAAAGATAATCTCCATTTAAGTTCGGAACTGCTAGGACATCATATTCATCTGTTCTTGTCAATACTTGTTGCAGCATATTATCTGCAATTCTGTCATTTATTACCACCGAACCCTCTGGGACTTCTCCTTCTCTCTCTTCCCATAATGTATTTTCTGCTATGATCTGATCTCCATATTCTTCTGCTAACTCATATCCCCACTTCGCAAACGCCGCCTCTGTATATTTCATGATATTTCCTTTATGCACAAATGTTACAGATTTTCTGTTTCTCTCAATCGCATAATCAATAGCTTTCTTTACGAGCCTCTTTGTTCCAAATTCTGTAATCGGTTTTATACCAATTCCAATCGGACCTTCGTGCATGGCACCTTTGACTCCCATTTCCTCTTCAATAAATCTTTTAATCTTCTCTACTTCTGGAGTGCCAGCTTCCCATTCTATACCTGCGTATATATCTTCTGTATTTTCTCTAAATATCACCATGTCCATTTTCTCTGGATGCTTAACTGGGGATGGTACTCCCTTCAAGTGATACACTGGACGAACGCATGCGTATAGATCGAGAATCTTCCTTAACGCAACGTTTAGACTCCTGAATCCAGATCCAACTGGTGTTGTAAGCGGCCCTTTTATAGCAACTCTAAATTCTCGAATCGCCGCCAAAGTGTCTTCTGGTAAAATATTTCCATCATACAGTTCACTCGCACTTTCGCCCGCATGAACTTCCATCCAATTAATTTTTCTACCTGTTGCTTCTGCAGCAGCTTGTAATACTTGTTGAGTTGCAGGACCCACATCCACTCCAATCCCATCTCCATATATAATTGGAATTATGGGGTCGTCTGGAACAATGAGATCATCTGCGTTATCTTTTCCTTTCTCAATCCTAGACCCGCTGCTAGGAACTTCTACTTTTTCGTACTTATAACTCATCTTCACAGGATATTTGTCAAACTACTGGTAAAAACAATTCGTTCTGATAATACTTTTGACATAGCGTTATCCTACAGACTAAAATTCTGGACGTGGGCTATTTTTTTGGAGCACTATTTCTGCAATATTTCCCCCATAATCTGCACATCGAGACATCGAATCTGCAATCAATCCTATCTTCTGAGCATCAATTGGGGACAATGTTTTCGATTCTATAAACTCTATCATCGAATTTACCATCCCAAGCATCATTCTTTCCATCTCCACCACTCGAGTCCGAGCTTCATTTGCCATATCCCATCCCTTTTTTGTATCTTCTATGTGCATTGCTTCTACCGAAAGAACAATTATCTCATTTGCCAGACCATATAGTCTATTCAAATCCTCACCAAGCCCCTCTGGAATCTCCTGAATTTCTTTTTTCATATAACTAATTTTCACCGCATGATCTCCTATTCTCTCTAATTGTTCTGCACAAGTGTGGTAATCAAAACAATCCAACCTTTCCATTCCTAAATCTTTCATTTTTGTTGGACTCATGAGCGCAGTTCTGAACGCTCTTGACACAACGAACCAAAGTCTATCAACATCATTGTCCCTTTCAATGACATCCTCTGCCAGCTCGAAATCATTCCCCATCAGCGCTGCCATAGAGTCAGAAAGCATGGAAAGAATCATACTTTGCATCCTTTGAACTGTCCCCCTTATGGACATTTCTGAATTATCCAGCAGATCTTGCAATTTAATACATTTCGATGTTTCTTCCACTATCTCTACTCCAACAAGCTGCCTCGTTGCATCTCGAATCGCACGCCTTTGCTCGAGCGTAATCCCCTCTGATTCTAGTTTGATCACCTCAAAACCACTGACATACATGGAAAAAATTGCCCGAGTTATCTCCCCATTATCCATTTTACTTACTTTTATAGATCCCTCACTTCGTTCGTCCTCATTTTCGGTAGTCACCACGATCGAATTCCCTTCTGGATAAAATGTTAACACAGATCCTGCAGTAATTTTATTATCAACCGCCCAGCCCTTTGGCAACGAAACCGTGTAAGTTGATCCTCCCGTTCGCTGAACCTTTCTTCGATCTACATTAGTGGTCATCTGCTACTTTTATCTACATACATTATTATATATATATTTACCTTATTTATTTAATTCATCCATATCTAAATTAAGAACATTCGCTGTCAGATATGCCATTCTATATATTTATTATATTTGCTTTTTTCGATACTATGGGACTCTTTCAATCCTTTTGTATATCTATCTATATATTAATTAATACTTCAATATACTCAAAATAGTTCTTTATTTAACCCAATTTCTATTTATAGTAGATAATGGTATTGGAAAATTTTTACTCTCGGCGAAATTTTCTAGCCACATATAGCACATTAGGTCTCCTTTCCGTATCAGGATGTGTCAATGAAACTCGGAAATCTAATCCCTCAACCAGAGCTTCGAAAGAAAAACTTTTTGGAGAAATAAATATCGCAGGGAGTTCTACAGTCTTCCCACTAATGACGGCTATGGCAGAAGAATTCCAAAAACAACATTCCGATGTCACTATTACAATCCAATCAACTGGAAGTGGTGGCGGATTCAAAAACTTTTTTTGTCTAGGTCAGACTCACTTTAGTAACGCGAGTAGGCCCATCAAAAATTCCGAAATTGATCTCTGCAAAGGAAACGGTGTGACTCCCCATGAAATTAGGCTTGCAACTGATGCATTAACTATTATTGTCAACAAAAACGCCGATTGGGTCGATAGCATGACTGTCGCAGAACTCAAATCAATCTGGGATCAAAACGCAGCAGAAAAGTGGTCTGATGTAAACCCATCTTGGCCAGATGAGAAAATCGATCGATACGGTGCAGCAGACACCTCTGGCACGTTTGATTACTTCAACGAAGTGATCATAGGAGAAAACGGAGCTACTCACACCACTAATTACCAACCAACCGAAGAAGACCATATCATTATTGCAGGAATCGAAGGAAACAAATACGCAATAGGATATCTGGGATTCTCACACTATTACAACAATCCCGACACAATCAAGGCATTAAAAATAGATGGTGGGAATGGACCTGTTGCACCCACTCTCGACGCAGCAAAAAATGGAAAATACAAACCCCTTTCCAGACCTCTATTTACATACGTGTCCTCCGAAAAACTCGCAGAAAAACACGTCGCAGAATTTGCAAAATATTGCATTGAACAAAGCGCAAATGAGCAGATCGTAGCAGAAGAAGTTGGGTATGTGCCAAATACAAAAGAGACTATTACAAAAGAGTTGGCAGCTTTAAATGCACTAATTTAATCACCAAAACTATGATCCCCGAACCCAAAGACTACATGGACTCATTTTCATCAACTTCTCATTTCAAAACTCGTAGAATTTTTGAGAGTATTTATGCAAACATATTTTTCATCCTTGCAATTCTTACAATCTTCACGACAATTGGGATAATTTATTTCCTTTTCGAAGACGCTATAGTCTTTTTCAGTCAGTATAGTCCTCTCAAGTTTCTTACTAGTTCCAATTGGAGTCCTGTAATTCCCCCTAAAGAATATGGGATATTGCCTCTCTTATTTGGGACTCTTGTAGTGACTTTCATGGCAGCTTTAGTGGCAGTTCCTATCGGAACCTTAACTGCAGTTTATCTCAGTGAATATGCAGACAAACGCACTCACTCTATACTCAAACCACTACTAGAGATTCTCGCAGGAGTCCCCACTGTCGTTTATGGATTTTTCGCCCTAGCTTATGTTACACCTGCACTCCGTATGCTCTTCCCCTCAATTAGTCCTTTCAATGCACTTTCTGCATCGTTAATGGTTGGAATCATGATCATACCTATGGTTTCCTCCATCTCCGAGGATGCCATGAGTGCCGTCCCCGATTCTCTTAGACAAGCTGGATTTGGACTCGGAGCGACCAAATTCGACGTCTCTACTAGTATTGTTATTCCTGCAGCTTTGTCTGGAATTGTGGCATCTTATATCCTAGCTATTTCTCGCGCAATTGGGGAAACCATGATTGTAACTGTTGCTATGGGACTCCACCCCACTCTACCCGAGGTTCGATATATCGGTCCTATCCCGTATGTTCACCCAGCAGACTTTCTACTAGAGACTGGACAAACTATGACTGCAGCTATGGTCCAATTAGCCCAAAGTGATCTCGTAGGTAGTTCAGTAGCTTATAACAGCCTCTTTGCAATTGGTATAACTCTATTCTTTGTTACCCTCCTAATGAATGCAATAAGCAACTTCATCACTGAACGATACAGGGAGAGTTACTAAATGGAAACTACCAAATTCGACATAAAACGAAAACAAAGCAGTTCTTCTATTTTTTCAAGAGAGGTTCTCTTCCACTATCTGGCTTTTGTGGCATCCATTGTTGGAATCCTTTCTCTAGCACTATTATTAGCAACTGCTCTTTTCAATGCATTGGGCCTCAAAACAGCAGATCTGTCCTGGTACCTCTGTTATATTCTCATAGTCCTCTCACCACTCCTCGCTTTTAGTTGGTATTGCAAGAGAAATCCGGCAGTCGGAAAAGTTGCCACACGTGCAGTTGGAATACTTGTGGGTGGAACTCTGTTTGGAACCCTCCTTCTAGTAATTTTCATACTCTTAGATCCACAAATCGCATTCCTTTATTTCACGTTCACAGTACTACCAACATCAATAGTTTGGTTCTATGCACGATCTCACCAAAAACAATCAGTATATCTGAGTTTTTCCCCCCTCGCCGTGATGATTATGGGCACATTTCTATCTAATTTCTTATGGAAACTTATCCCTTAC
Organism: Candidatus Hikarchaeum yamanae; assembly: GCF_009889665.1. Lineage (NCBI taxonomy): Archaea > Methanobacteriati > Methanobacteriota > Candidatus Hikarchaeia > Candidatus Hikarchaeales > Candidatus Hikarchaeaceae > Candidatus Hikarchaeum > Candidatus Hikarchaeum yamanae. Next base: position 27,637 of record NZ_WTZR01000013.1, read on the forward strand.
TACCCTGCAGACTGGCTAATTTTTGTCTGGATATTTGGACCTCCAGTTGCACTTCTTTCCCGACACTTCTTAAAAACTACCCCTCTAAAGTCCCATAGGAATCATCTTGCAATTTCCGTCGTTTTATTTTCAATTATAGTTGGACTCTTCACAAATACTTTCACCGAAATTCCCCCGACTACCTCTGTACTCTATTTTTTAACAATCCTAATTCCAATATTTTTGTATGCCTCTACACTTCTATTTTCATCCGAACAGAACAAATTCGGTCTTCTTTTTCCCCTCTTTTTGATTGCAACTATCTTCATAGCACGTATCGTGGCAACTAGTATAGGAGCTGCCCACCCTACCCCTTGGTTAGATCTTCAATTTATAACTAGTCCTCCCTCAAGATTCCCTGCAGAAGCAGGTCTTTACCCCGCACTCATCGGTTCCATTCTCATCGTTATTTTAGTCGGAATTCTATCCTTAATTTTCGGAGTCGGAGCTGCAATTTATCTAGAAGAATATGCTCCTAAAACCGGACCTCTAGGAAGTTTAACCAGGTTGGTCAGAATTAATATATCTAATCTTGCTGGAGTCCCTTCAGTTGTTTATGGCCTGCTCGGATTGGCATTGTTTGTAAATCTCCTTGGAATGGGATTCGGGACTGTAATTGTTTCTTCGATGACACTTTCTCTTTTGATCCTACCGATTGTTATAATCGCATCTCAAGAGGCAATTCGAACAGTACCAGAAGCTGTAAGACTGGCCTCTTATGGACTTGGGGCCACCAAATGGCAAACCATCCGAAATGTTGTACTCCCCATGTCCGTTGGAGGTATCCTTACTGGAACTATATTATCAATGAGTCGCGCTCTTGGTGAAACTGCACCTCTGCTAATGATTGGGGCCGCTACTACTGTATTTAAGGCACCAACGGGTTTTGATAGCAAAGTCAGCGCCATGCCCTTACAAGTTTTCCATTGGGCGTTCTCCGCCAAACCCGATCTCCGTGGAGGGGTCGCTGCAGCCGGTATTATCTTGCTACTATTCGTGTTACTATCGATGAACGGTATTGCTATCATTTTGAGGAACAAATACCGAAAAGACAAATAATCCAAAGGAATAATTTCACATGCCATTGTCAAAATCAAAATCTACCAATAGCGACCCCAAAAAACCAGTATCTGGTAATAGTATTATCTCTAGTCAAAACCTCACAGTCAAATATGGATCAAAAATAGCAATAGAAGATGTAACCGTTGATATCCCCCTTAAAAAAGTAACTGCTATTATTGGACCTTCTGGCTGTGGAAAATCAACCTTTCTTCGATGCATCAACAGAATGAATGATCTCATTCCAGGAGTATCGGTTGAAGGTAATCTTTTCCTAGGTGGTACTAATATTTATTCCGAAGAAGTAGATCCTGTTCTCCTCCGCCGCTTGGTCGGTATGGTTTTCCAATCTCCAAATCCCTTCCCCAAATCCATATATGATAACGTCGCATATGGTCTAAGAATCCAAGGCAAAACTGACAACATGGATGAAATCGTCGAATCCGCACTTAAGAGAGCTGCACTTTGGAAAGAGGTTTCTGACCGATTGGATGAAAAGGCAACAGGACTTTCGGGTGGGCAACAACAACGACTTTGCATCGCTAGAACAATCGCAGTAGATCCAGAGGTAATCCTCATGGACGAACCCGCAAGCGCACTTGACCCCATTGCAACATCTCAAATTGAAGATTTAATCCAAGAACTAACCAAGGATTACACTGTTGTGATCGTTACTCACAATATGCAGCAAGCAGCTAGAATATCCGATAAAACTGCAGTTTTCCTTACCGGAGGAAACTTAATAGAGTTCGACGACACCAAAACCATATTCGAAAATCCACATAATCAACAAGTAGAAGATTATATTACTGGTAAATTTGGATAACTTTAATTTATCATGAACTCATTACCTTAATCATGGCACGTGAGACCTACCAAGATGGACTTAAACAACTTAAGACGGGCGTCCTCGACATGGCGGATCTTGTTCTAGAGCGGCTTGAAATGGGACTCAATGCTCTCATCAAAAATGATATCAGCCTGGCAAAGCTTGTCATTTTTGGTGACGATGAAATCAATGATATGTATCTTGATTTGGAATCTCAGTGTGTCAATCTACTTGCACTACAACAACCCGTTGCAGGAGATCTAAGATTGATAGCATCTTCTTTTAAAATCATCACCGATCTAGAACGAATCGCAGATCTCGCAGTCAACCTAGGTGACTATACTCTAGATGGTCGGGGAGACATCTTCCCAGATGTAGATATAAGTTCTCTCGGAAATCTCGTTCACACGATGCTAGCTGACTCTATGAAGGCGTACGAAAACCAAGATTCAGACACATGTTTCGAAATTTCAAATAGAGATGCAGAAGTCGATAGTTTGTGTCGAATTGCCAATCAATTTGTCGTCAAATCGCTCATAGAAACCAAATTCGAGGGTGACACGCCCCTTGATACTTTAGATGATCTGATGTCTGATGTACAACGATTTTTGTTAACAATACGCGACATAGAACGTGTAGGTGACCACGCTGTAAATATCGCAGCGAGAACGTTGTATATGGTAACTAACAACGAAGAATTATTGTATTAGTTTACTATCTGCCATCCATCCCCCCCAACCAAACCATCCTCTTTGATCACAAACATGGTATTCTCCCCCGCTGGCCTAGATCTATGTTTCTCGATTGTAATCTTTCTATTCCCTCCTTTAAATCTATCAAGCCTAAGGACGGTCCCATTCCAGTGAGGTAGTAAATTTCCACCTAATGGCCTAATCTGGTTGGTTTCTGGATGCGTATACACTTGGTTTGTTACAATCACCGCAAGATCGAACCTCCTAGCCAACGACAACAGCGATATCATCTGACGCGCTAGTGTTCGAAGAGCTCCTCCATCTGCTCTTTCGGCTTGTTCAAGTCGATAAAACCCGGTGGCACTATCAAGAACAATAAGATCTACCTCTGCTGCAAAACCGCCCACCTTTTTGATAGCAGCAGACTGTTCTTCGAAATTATGTACCTCTGAAATTATTAAATTTTCTCCCAATTCATAAGGGTCTCCTTTATTCCTCGCCAGTTGATGAAACCGATCGATAGATATCCCCTCTGTATCAATATAAACAACCTTCTTATTTTCTGCTACAGTCTGAGCCGCAGCACTAAGTGCAATGTTTGTCTTCCCCGCAGCAGGGGAGCCATATACTTGCGTAATAGACCCCATATCGATGCCTCCTCCTAGTAGGTCATCTATTGGAATGCACCCTGTTGAAAGTTTTCTATCCACATAACTTCGTATCTTTCCCCTGGTGAAAAAAACTCCGATGAATTTATTGCATCCATTTTTCTCTAGCTTTCTCTTCAACCAACCCAATTATTCTTCTAACCGGCCAATTAACTTCACGAGCAACCTTAGCCGCGTCTTCATACTCTGCACTTATGTTGTAAACTTTCCCTTCCTTTCCAGATGCAATTTTAATAGCAATTGCATATGTTTTATCTTCTATTTCCACTGAAATCTGTTCCATTTTTCGACTTGCTATCCATCTATGTGTCCCCGGAGACTCTCTAATTCCCAATGTACCTGTTTCCTCGGCTAGTCTCTGTGCAACACGGTCTGCATTTTCAGGCTTGACAACAACCTTAACAATATGCCCCGGTCTAGATTTTTTCATCATGGCTGGAATAACTGTGACATCTCTTGCCCCTTCTTCTACTAATACTTCATAGAGATTTCCTATTACCTCTGGACTGACATCATCTATGTT
>NZ_WTZR01000014.1:0-27396 GCF_009889665.1 Candidatus Hikarchaeum yamanae
CATTCAAGAGCCAGCAGCATTCCTGCCACTCTTTGAAGAACTCTTCTGAGTTCCGAGCGAAACCCGCTCATTTTTTTTATTTCTAAACAACCCCAATAAAGAAGTTTCTACTTGCTAATCATTGAAATTCTGTTAAAACTTCATCATAATACGCGCATTACTAAACTCCAAGCGCCCCGGAGCTAAACTTTTTACCCCTCTGCTAATTGTATTTTTCCCATATGAGTTAAGTTAAATCACCAAACCTTCAAAAATATACGACAAACCCATTTTAAGTTTCATATGACTAAACTAAACAAAGAAGAATTTAAATTTGCCATTCTGATCAGCTCTGTTCATGGAATGCAACACTTCTTCTTGAGACTTTTACCCCCTTTAATCCCTTTAATAGCAATTCAAACCGGACTCCCTTTGTGGAAGTTAGGCCTATTGATCACTAGTCAGTATGCCGGTTCTGCAATAGGACAAGCACCCGCCGGGATAATCTCTGATAAGTACGACCGTCGTCTGTTTTTGCCATGTGGCATAGCCTTGGCGGGACTAGGCTATGCTTTGTTGTTATTTACCCCCTTATTTGGAGAATCTGACCTTTCCATCTTAGGAGAGCCATTCCCCATTAAATTCCTTTTTATGGCATTTGCGTTATTCATTAATGGAATTGGTATGAGTGTCGTCCATCCCACTGGATATCCTATAATATCTCGAAATGTCCGTGCAGAAATCAAAGGTAAATTTTACGGTATGTGGGGCAGTGCATCAAAACTTGGCGATGCCATTGGGCCTGCAGTATTGGGCTTATTTTTCTTATTCTTTGTTTGGACTGACATTCTCATACTCTTAGGTCTTATTGGAATTTTTTACGCACTCATTCTTTATATCGGACTTGGTAATTATGACACCACCCCTCTTCTTACATCTTCTACCAAAAACTCCTCTGAACCTTCGACACTTTCCGATTCACTCCCCCCTCGGAGAAAATACCTATACCCTCTCCTTGCAGTCTTTACATTCTTTACAATCTATTCATTTGTGGCCACCGGAGTGATGGCATTTTTACCCGAATTTATAATCCGTGAATATTCCTACACTTTAACAGTTGGATCTCTACTTATAACTCCTGAATCTACTGCAAGTTTCTACCTAGCCGCATTACTATTTATCGGAGGGTTGGCACAACTTCTTACTGGAGAACTTGTCGACCGCTATGATGCAAGAAAAGTAATCGCCATTTTTGTTATTTTTTCATCATTCTTCATAACTGTTTTTTCTATATTTTCCCTAAGTCCTCTCCTACTTTTCCTTATTCTGGGGGCAATGGGAATTAGTTTCTGGGGAATCAGTCCTGCACGAGATTCTCTACTTAGTACCATCACTCCCCCTGAGCGGGAAGGACGAACTTTTGGATATCTTTGGACTGGGATCTTTATATTTTCCGCATTTTCACCTATCATCATTGGATATGTTGGCGACGATATAGGGCTGCGATTCGGATTTGGAATACTGTCTCTGATAACTTTACTCAGTCTTATTCCCATACTATTCCTTTTCAGCCGCTATTCAGATCTATCTTTGAAGTAATCTTTCCTCTATTCAAGATATGCTGATACAAATTTTCCTCGACGTTCAACGGTTTATGGATCGACACTAACTTATATTTTAAAACAAAATCAAGAACATGGTCTCCCAAAAAGAGAGAACACACACTCGGGAAAGTGAGCCCGAACCAAAAGGAAATTACGAACAATTACTGGAGTACTTCAAAGAAGCACGTGACCGTGTTCACCTCCCTCATGTAACCAAATCCACCGATGTCCCTTGGCAAATTGGGAGGAATGGAACTTCGAAGTATTATTCAACCCCTTTCATGAACACCGTCTTACCAGATTGGTATATATTCAGAAAAACAATCCGGGATAAAAATGGAAGGCACACTCACCAAGGTGGATTGATAATATTTGGTTTGCATGGAGATGGGGAATCCCTAGTCGACGACGAACGCGTTCCTTGGGGGAAAGGGGACTTATTAATTTTACCCGTAAAACCAGGTGGGGTGGAACATCAACATTTCAATATGAGGGGACCCGATGACCCTGCAGAATGGCTGGCTATGGTCGATATACCCTTTTTAGAACTTTTGGGGGCTCAACTTACCCAAAACGAAACTTACAAAGAGTGGCAAGAGAAGCACGCCCATATGATGGCCGCGGATGATTTTGAGGATTATAAAGACGAGTACGATCAAGTCAGTGAACTTTTTGGAACTTTCAATTTTGATGATTGGCTTGATTATGAACCCCCTGCTTCTGAATCTATCAAAACATATTATGATGCATCCATCGTTCAGCGAGATAACTATCGGAAAATGGTAGCAAAGGCTAGGAAGGCAGGCAATTGGGCCATAGTCCGTGGAGACGATCTCGAATGGGAAATAAATCCGCAAGGAAAAATGAAATGGTACCTTCATCCCACTATGGAAGATAGATCTGTAATCTCCTCTTTATTTGCAGTCCAGGAAATTCCACCCGGAAGTCGAAGTGGGAAACAACATCGACAAGGTGGCCAAGTCCACTATATCATGGAAGGCGAAGGTTACACTGAAATTTCTGGCCCTCGCTATGAAGGAACTAAACGATACGACTGGGAGGAAAAAGATTATTTGGGAATCCCTGTAATTCCCGAGGGGCTCGCTTTCCAACATTTCAACAAAAATCCAGACAAACCAGCAACTTTCATAGTATCTGAATCCACACGATACCTGTCGCTTGGATACGATCTTGGAAGTGGATTTGTACAGTTAGAAAATTGCCCCGAATATGAGGCACTCGATGACTCTGAAAAATCAGTAGTTGTCTAAATCTACTGACCTCAGTCACTTAATTTTTTTAACGCATTTTCTAAATGTTTCCCTTCCACCACCACTACGGATTTGTAATCCTCTTCTCTTATAGCCGACAATTTTGCCTCTTCACAAAGGGAAGCAAGCCTGCCACCAGACCACCCTTCTGACTTTTTAGAGATACTCTTAATTTCTTCTTTAGTCACTCTTGTTTCCACACCCTGAAGATGTATTTTTATTACTTCTTCCCTGTCGCCTACACTAAGTTTTGGAAGGTGAATCACCTCTCCAAATCTGCTTGGGGAGAGCAATGATTCATCAATATCTTCAATTCTATCTGTTGTCCCGATGACCTTCACATCATGTTCTCTTAAACCATCCATTTCCGTTAAAAGTTGATTTATTACTCTGGTACTAACTGATTCGCCCCCCCCTTCTCCAATCCTGCGTGCCATTGCATCAATGTTATCTATGAGAATGACCGAAGGGGCAGCTCTACGTGCAATAAGGAATGTTTCTTTTATTGCTTTTTCCGATCTTCCTACCCATTCACTAAATATATCTGAAGATTCAACTTGTAAAAATGTCGCCCCCAGATCATTACCCGCCGCCTGAGCCAAAGCAGTTTTACCCGTTCCTGGAGGTCCTACAATTAATATCCCCGGGGGTGTCTCTATCCCCATTTTCGCAAATGTTTCTGCATTTTCCTGTGGGGCTTTAATCAATTCGTGCAGTCGGACTTTTGCCTCTTTGAGTCCTCCTATATTTTCCATAGTCATTTTTGAATCCCGCGAAAGTGGGCCTCTCAGAACTGAAGGTTGAACAGTTCTTAGTGCATGCTCAAAATCACCAACTGTGACCACTAGATCTACAAGTGACATTTCTTCTCGGTTTGCAGGTCCTTCTGAAGGAAACTGTCTCCTCAGTGCATTGACCCCCGCCTCTCTGGCCAATTCTCTTATATCTGCCCCTGTATATCCATTCATTCTCTGAGCAAGGTCTGGTACTGCTTCAGAAAAGTTTTCTTCCAACAACATTCCTCTGGTGTGTATTCCCAATATATCTTTGCGTGCATCTTCATTAGGTGGCCCTACGTACAATTCCCTATCAAATCTCCCCGGCCGTCTTAAAGCAGGTTCTATTGCATCAATTCGATTTGTAGTGGCAACTACCATCACACCTTGAACCGACTGCAAACCATCCATTAACTCAAGCAACTGTGTCGTAACCCGTAAATCCGTAAACGACCCCGTGTCGTCTCTATTTGGGGCAATAGCGTCTATCTCGTCGATTAAAATTATTGAGGGCAACGAATGATTCGCTGCATCAAAAATACTTCTCAATTTCCCCTCTGTTTCCCCGTACCCTGCACTAATAATACTAGGCCCATTTATGTAATGGAAATTGGCATCTAATTCATTAGATATGGCCTTAGTCATTAATGTCTTCCCCGTCCCCGGGGGGCCAAATAAAAGTACCCCTCTAGCAGGATTTATTCCAATCTCTTGGTAGACATCTGGGAATTTTATTGGATATTCGATCAATTCCCTTATATGTTGTAACTCTTCTCCAAGCCCCCCCACATCATCAAAAGTAGTTTCTCTAGCAGTTCCCCATGTATCAAAAGCATACTCAACATCTACGTCAGTACCTTTGTCAACAATTCCACTTTCCGGATCTGATTCTAACACCTTAAACGCCGTTGCAGATCCTTTCCCTGGAAGTGATATATATTCAATTACTCCCCGATTGACCAATTTTCCTCTAGCAACAAAACTTTCTTTTATATATTCTGAAAGTTGCTCCGCTTCTACTCCTGATACATCTGAAAGAGGTGCGAACTTAACCGATTTCACCACTTCAACTTCTGCCGGTTCAATCTCAACCATTGAACCGATTGTTGTTTTAATTGCCCCCCGAATCCCCCTGTCCAATCTAATATACCCTCGCCCTTCATCTCCGTCCTTAGGGGTACCCACATGAGCTAACGCAAATTTCCCACTGGATGTTTTTACCACGATAGTATCTCCCACTCCGATTCCTTCTTGCTCCATAACCGTCGCATCTATTACCACTTGCCCTCCCATTCCATGCTGATGCCCCGTAGTTTCTACTTGCAGAATAATTGCCATTGTTATTAGTTCTAGTATCTCCAATATAGATCTTCCTATGTCGATTCCAAACTCGCCGATTGTCGAATCAATAACACTCCGATATCGCTAAAGACACATCCATCATCATTATAATGTGTCGCGTACTATCTCACCACATGGCAGGTCAGAAAGAAAGAACCCATGTCCGAGAACAAGAACCGGAACCCGCTGGTTTTTACGAAAATTTCCTTGAGTATCTGAAAATAATCCGAGACAGGACCGAACTTCCTCATGTAACCAAGTCTTCAGATGTTCCTTGGCAAGTTGGGAGAAACGGAAAGTCGAAGTATTATTCAACCCCTCTTAAACCCGATGCAGTACTTCCTGACCGACTCGTTTTTAGAAAAACTATAGAAGACAGAAACGGTCGACACACTCACCAGGGCAGTCTTGTCATCCTCGGATTGAAAGGATCTGGAGAAACATTAGTCGACGACGTTCGACATCCATGGGGGCCAGAAGATCTTATTATCCTTCCTATAAAACCAGGTGGCATTGAGCACCAACATTTCAATATGAGGGGACCCGATGACCCTGCGGAATGGATCGCATTCATTCACGTACCGTATCTAGAAGAACTCGGTGCGGAACTCACTCAAAATGAAGTTTACAAAGAGTGGCAAGAAAAACACTCTCACATGATGTCTGCAGATGACTTCGAAGAGTATGATGACCACTACGATTTATTTCTAGACTTCGACTATGCAGACTGGGCTGACTACACACCCCCTGAAACAACCAACAGCTTGTACGATGATCTAGTCGTTTTACGAAACAATTACCGAAAAATGGTCGCCCAGGCACAAGGGGCTGGAAATTGGGCTGTAATCCGGGGCGAAGATCTAGAATACGAAATCAATCCCCAAGGAAAAATGAAATGGTATCTCCACCCTTCCTTTGAAGACCGATCTATGCGATCTCTTCTATTCTATATTCAAGAAATTCCACCCGGAAGCCGAAGTGGAAAACAACATCGACAAGGGGGATTAGTCCATTACATAATGGGGGGGAAAGGACATACTATTATAGATGGAGCTAGATACCCCGATGGACCAAAACGCCTCGAATGGGAAGCCGAGGATTATATGGCAATACCTCTATCCCCCGAAGGATGTCAGTTCCAACATTTCAACGACGACCCAGAGAATCCGGCAAAAATGGTCGTTACAGAACCCTCTCATGGCTATGAACTCGGATGGTTAGATCTAGGATGTGGATTTGAACAGTTAGAAAATTGTCCAGAGTACGACGCACTAGATGACTCTGAAAAATCAACAGCAATCTAACTAATTTTTCAAAAGTAAACACTTTATCCCCTCCTCCACCTGATATAGTATAATGTTAGATTACGCAGCAATACAGATTTCAATGCGGGAATGGATTCGAACAGAACCCGCGACCGAGAAGGAGATCGAATATGCAGCAAAAATCCAACCTGGGATGTATGAAGTCTATTCCAATAAGTTAGACGTGGCTCTCGATGAGGCTAGAACTGTGTTTGTCCGAACTGGAGTTTCTGCGTTTCTTCGATCCGGGGATCTAGTGGTTGGATTACATAATGCAAAAGGAGATCTAGTCTCTGCTAGTTGTGGTACTTATATCCACGCTGCCATAGCACAATTGCCGATAAAATATATAATCGATCTATACATTGATGGAAATTCCAATGTCAAAGTTCGCCCAGGAGATATTTTTTATACCAATGAAGCACTTGTTGGGGGTCTGCACAACCCCGATCAATTCGCAATCATGCCTATTTTCTTCGAAGACGAATTGATAGCTTGGAGCTCTGCCGCAGTCCACCAACAAGAAACAGGCGCGATCGAACCCGGCGGGATGCCTCAAAAAGCAACTTCTCGACATGATGAAGGCATGCGTCTTACTCCTATTAAAATCGCTGAGAATTATGAAATTAGAGATGATCTGATGGATATGATGGTCAACTTTATTTCTCGTGCTCCGCAAATGCAAGAAATAGATGTCAGAGCGAGATGCACTGCTACGGATAAACTACGCCACAGGGTCCAAGAATTAGCCCAAGAAATTGGACCCGAACATGTCCATGGACTCTTCCGAAAAATAATCGATGCCGCAGAATCTGGAGCAAGAGCTAGAATTTCTTCCTGGACTGACGGGGTCTACAAATCTGTCGCATTCGTCGATACCACCGGCAACGATGAAACTTTATTAAAAGTTGCATTAGCTGTACACAAAAAGGGGGATTCTATCCATTTAGATTTCACTGGCACTTCACCAGAATGTGATGGGTCTTACAATACCTATGGACATGGCGTGGCTGCATTCCTTGCGACATACATATATCCTTATGTTTTCCATGATCTCCCCGTCTCTACTGGGACGTTGGCACCTTTCACTTTTGAAGTCCCCGATGGGTCTCTTCTCAACGCAGGTCCTGAGAAATCTGTCTGCAATTGCGTCTATTTAGGAAGATCTGTCATTTCTCTGTGCTTCGACGCTTTCACACGCCTACTTTATTCCACAGACCCCACCCGCGCCGTGGCAGCCCCTAGCGCCCATTCTGGAGGGGGATCTTTCAAAGGAATCAATAATATTGGATGGCCAATTTCAGAGAGCTTTTCATTTACACTAAACACCGATGGCCAGGGGGCACGCCACGACAAAGACGGTATGAATGCTCATGGGTTCTTTTACTCACCATGGGGGAAAACAAACAACCTAGAAGATTTCGAAGAACATGGTATTTTTCTCGGATTGACACGAAGGCATTTCAATGATGCCCATGGGTTTGGTAAATACAGGGGCGGTGTTGGAACTCAAAATGTTAATGTAGTCATTTCTGGTCCTGTTGAAGTAACTTCTCGTGGGAAAGGATCTAGAATTCCTCATGACAATGGGGTTTTTGGTGGCTATGCTTCCACTTCATTACCAGGAATCTCTATCATTGGAAGCGACGCACTAGATCTTTTAGAAAATGGAACTGACTTTCCCGTTTCCGTTCGAGACTTGGTCGTTGACAAATCCCTTTCTGGCGATTACCGATTCGAGCGAATCAATCGAAGTAATCGAACCCTTGACAAGGGCGACATCTGGATAACCCTATCTTCTGGTGGTGGTGGCTTTGGAGATCCAATCGAACGTGACCCTGAAGATGTTCTTTCTGATTTTAATAAACATTTCATCTCTGAATGGACTGCAACAAACGTTTACCATGTTTGTATTCGCGATGGCGTTTTAGATCTCAATGAAACTTCCAAACTTAGGGAAGAAGCATTAAAATCCCGTTTATCCCGTGGAACTTCATACGACACCTTTTCTAATGCCTGGTCTAAACAAAGTCCCCCCATACCCGTTTCTACATTTTAACCCATTTTTCCTTTTTCTAAATATACAACTTAATTACGGTCACAGGTCTCTAAACCCCCATGGAACCTTCTGATTTCCTTGGAAAAACTATTATTGTCACTGGGGCAGCCAGCGGCGTTGGAAAGGCAATAGCCACTCGTTTTATGAACGGAGGCGGCGATGTAGTGGTCGCTGATATAGATCTAAACCATGCAAAAGAAACTGCAGAATCTCTCAACGGGGCTGGAACTTCTTACGCAGTACAAGTAGACGTAAGAGACGAACAGTCTGTCAAATCTATGGTTGAATATACACTCAAAAACTGCGATTCACTTGATGTATTAGTAAATAACGCAGGAATCTTTCAAAAATCAATTCCGTCCATTGAACAATCTCTAGAAGAATGGACACGTGTCATGGATGTCCATGTACAAGGGACTTATCTATGTTCGAAAATAGCCGCAGTCCCTATGTTGGAACAAAAACAAGGTGCCATTGTAAACATCTCTTCCAATGCCGGATTTGCTGCATTCCCATACCGAACCGGATACAGTACTGCAAAAGCAGCGATAAACATGTTGACAAAAGTGTTTGCCATTGAATGGGCCTCCGACGGGGTCCGAGTCAATGCAATAGCCCCCAATTTTGTGGAAAAAGATCGAACCATCGATAGAGCCCTCGGGGAAGAAACTGTAAGGACAATAGGGGGTGGTGCAGATTTAGATTCGATTTTAGCACGAACTCCAACTCACCGCCTAACATCGCTCGGATCGATCTCCGAATCCGTTGCATTTCTAGCTTCTGATAAAATCCCAGATGTTACTGGGGCCATTCTCCCAGTCGATGGAGGCTGGACTGCATACGGCTATTATTGAATTCATCAGCCTTTTATCCTCCATACTCTATTATTCATTACAAATATGGTTTCTGTCGAAATTACTCCCTATTTAGATATAAACTTGGATTCTGAGATGTGGGTTTGTAGCTCTTGTAATGGAGATTTGATAGATTGCAATTCAAATTACAAAACTGGATGTACAATCGCAGAGAGGGACCCCTCTGAAATACATCATTCTGAGATTGACACCGAATATAAATTTTCTCCAGACCCTAAATGGTGTAAAATTATTGAATTTTATTGTCCCCATTGCGGAATCATGATCGAAAATGAATATTTGCCCCTTGGTCATCCTATAACTCATGACATAGACATAGATATTGACCAACTTCGCACAAAAATATCTGAAGGTAGCATCCACCTGCGCACAAAACCATGACAAAAAAGCTTAACACAACCATTGATGTCGATATAGGTGGAACTTTCACTGACTGTTTCGTTCGCTCAAATGGAACTATAGTCACCGGAAAAGCAGAGACCACTAGTCACGATTTGTCCATTGGATTTCTCAATTCTATCATCTCCGCATCTAGAGATCTAAATGTTGACCCCAATGACCTAATTGCCAGTGCAACCGCAATTCGATACTCTACAACTTTCGCGTTAAACAAATTAATTTCTCGAAGTGGTTCAAAACTTGGAGTTCTTGTCACCAATGGACTTGAAGACATAGTCCCTGTTGGGCGCGGATCACAATGGACCGATGGGATGACGGTACATGAACAACGAAATGTTTCACGATCCGATAAACCAGAACCCATAGTTCCTCAAGATATGATAGTCGGCGTTCGCGAACGAATCAATTTCAAAGGTGAAATCATGCGGCCACTCGACGAAGCCGATCTTCGCGATAAAGTACGATACCTGGTTGAACAAGGAGCCAGAGGGTTCGCCGTGTGCCTCGCATGGTCTCACAGAAATCCTACTCATGAACAAAAAGTCAGAGAAATAATATCCGATGAATACCCCGATGCATATCTCGGAAGTGCACCTGCATTTTTATCTTCTGAAATAAGCAGAAAAAAAGGTGAATATGAACGCACAATTACAACTATGCTAAGTGCATATCTTCATCAATCTATGATCGATGAATTGTATGGCATTGGAGATGAACTTAGACAGCGCGGATATGTTAAACCACTTCAAATGATTCACAACACCGGTGGGACTGCAGAAATCTTCCGAACGAGTGCAATTGATACATTCAAAGGCGGTCCTGCTTCTGCTCTGGTCGGTGGTTCTTATCTTGGTGGTATCTATGGTTATGAAAATGTGATTGCAGCAGACATGGGGGGAACTAGTTTTGATCTATCTTTGATCGCTGGAGGGGCTTCTCGAACTTACAATCTTGAACCCGTCGTAGATCGCTGGAGGGTTCATAGCACCATGCTCAAAAGTCAGTCCATAGGTGCTGGTGGGGGGTCTATCGCACGAGTAAGGGTGGATCTAGACAACAAAATAGAAGTTGGACCAGAGAGTGCTGGATCAAATCCAGGCCCTGCCTGTTATAACCAAGGTGGACGGAATCCAACTGTAACTGATGCAGATGTTATCTTAGGCTATATAGATCCCTCTGGATTCCATGGGGGGGAAAAACCACTGAGTGTACGACACGCAGAGCGTGCAGTACAGCGACAAGTTGCAGATCCACTCGGAATAGATGTGGTCGAAGCAGCGAGTTTGATCCGCTCCATAACTGATGCTGAAATGGGAAGTACCATCTACAAGGAGACTGCACTCCGGGGGTATGATCCTCAAAATTTTGTTCTATTTGCCATTGGGGGCGCTGGACCAACACACGCAGAAGGATTCGCAAAACACGCCGGAGTGAACACAATCATCGTATTCCCCTATTCCTCTGTATTTTCTGCTTTTGGTTCTAGTGTCATGGATACAAAACATATCTACGAACAGTCTTTACATATCCCTCTACTCCAACCAGGGACTTTGGATCCTTACCAAAATTTCGACGAATTCAACCAAACAGTACTCGATCTCCAAGAACTAGCGATCCACGATTTTAATGGCGAGGGGTATGGGGAAGATCAACTTTCATTTGAATTATATCTTGACATGAAATACGGGGGGCAGTTGGATGTGACTCGCGTTACTTCTCCTCTAACTGAACTCACTTCCGATCAGGATATCTCAACCATTTCATCCGCATTTGAGAAAGAGTACAATGAGGTGTATAGTCCGATATCTACTACTCCCCAAAACGGAGTGGAAATAGACAATTTTGTACTCCAAGCAACTGCCCCTCGTGACAAACCACTTCTAGCGGAATATCCATTGTCTGGATCCGACCCACAATCTGCAGAAACAGGATCAAGACCTGTCTATTGGCTTCCCGACGGTTTTCAATCTTCCATCATCTATGACTGGAGTAAATTACTCTCTGGAAATGTTGTCAATGGGCCTGCAATCATCGAAGCCCCTTTTACAACCATAGCTGTCCCACCAAACTCAACGTATACGGTCGATAACAAATTAACTGGAATCTTATCACTCTCGTTTGAATCTTCTTAACTTATCTTATGTCTACGCCGTCTGGAATGACTGAAGAAGTATCTATAATTTTCTCCGGTAGAATCTGAATTAGATATCGTTCCTTTTTCTTTTGAAATGGGTATTCTTGTACTCCCCATCTTCGTTGGGCCTCTTGGTCTAGAAATTCTTTCCCCCCTCGTTTTGACATGCTTACTACCTTTCCCCTAACTAAGTACACTTCATATGGGTTTTCTGGAGCAGAAATTGTAAGTGCTACTCTCGGGTCCCGTTTCATATTTGCATGCCTCACGTGCTCTATTCCTCCGGCAGTTATTATATATTCACCATCAATGCCCACCCATACTGGAACTACATGAGGGGATCCATCTTCCATTATGGTGGCGAGACTTGAAAAAACATTTTTTTCGAACATCTCTATGAATTTTTTTGACATTCTCATACTTCTTCCAGGGTCCACCCACTCTTAATCCTATCTCAACCCCCTCTATTATTTGACCAGTTAGTCTGTTGAGATATCAAATAATTATTATACTTAAGTGATCTCTCCGTACTTATGGTTGATACCGAATTTGGCTATAAGGATGAAAGCTATTATAAAACTCCTTGGAAAAGTTACCAAGGCCATAATGCAGATCCAATTGACACTTTGGATACTCCTCTAATAATAGAAGTCGCCCCTTGTGGATCATTTATAAAAAGAGATTTGAATCCCCACCAACCTTATGTGGCAGAAGAAGTTGCAGATCAGGTAATCGGGGCGATGAATGCTGGGGCTTCTATGGCACATCTCCACGTCCGCAGGGAGGATGGTATTCCCGATGCATCCCCTGAGACTATAGTTAAAACAATTAAACTAATCCAAAAAGAACACAATCCTATTACTACTATTAATGTAAGGAGCAACATCGAAGGTGCCACTTTTGGGGTCCCTCTTTTAGAACAAACTATCGGTAGGATTCTCGATGAGTACGGTCCTGGATATGTTGATATGGTTACTGGCTCCCCTTTGGGAGATGCCTTAGACCCTAGAGCCCCTTTCGTGATGAACCCTGATATTTTACAAGGATGGGTGAACTTCCTCCAAGACAATGGCCTCAAACCGGAAATGATGGCTTATTCTTACAAAGCATACCCTCGACTCAAAAGATGGCTTGTTGACACAGGAGTCTGGAAAAAACCCTATTATGTAAACACAACTTGTGGTGATCACGCATACTTCACCTCCGGCCCAACCGCCCCTCACCCCTGGGGGGCACTATATTTAGCTTCTATGTGGGAAACAAACCCACTCCCTAGAGAAGACACCGTTCAGGGGAGTGTTGTAGGTGGAAGAAATTGGCTACCTCTGACAGTCGAGGCAATAATGATGGGGTATCAAGTCGTACGTATAGGTATGGAAGACACCGTATACATGTATCCTCATAAAGATGAAAAAATAAAAACCTGCCAGCAAGTAGTCGAAACCGTAGTTAATATCTGTGAAAACCTTGGCCGTGAAATTGCTACACCAAAACAAGCAAGAAAAATTTTGGGAATTTAATTCCATTTTCAATATAATTGGAAGTATCGGATCACTCCTATACTCCATGCTATAATCCAGATTATTAGAAATCCCATTACTCCTACTCTTAGTCTCCTTCTCCATAGATCAATCCCATCT
Organism: Candidatus Hikarchaeum yamanae; assembly: GCF_009889665.1. Classification (NCBI taxonomy): domain Archaea; kingdom Methanobacteriati; phylum Methanobacteriota; class Candidatus Hikarchaeia; order Candidatus Hikarchaeales; family Candidatus Hikarchaeaceae; genus Candidatus Hikarchaeum; species Candidatus Hikarchaeum yamanae. The sequence goes on from NZ_WTZR01000014.1 coordinate 13,383, forward strand.
CCCAATTCTTCAATTGGAATCGAGTCATCTGGAACTTGATATAGGTTCAAAGATCTCTTCGCATTAAATATTTTGATTATTCCTGTCAATGCAAAGATCAAAAATGCATATGCCTGGAGGCCCACAAAAGTGTGTAACGCAATGTATCCATCTAACCGAGAAAAGGATCTAGGTATCATCCACACAATAATGGGGAATGTAGTAAGTGCAAGACCTGTAAAAATAAATTTTAAATGGTGGACTAAAACCCCCCATGTAACTACTTTTTCTCTAAGAATTATCCATGCACCATATATGTAAAATGGAAAACTAGCCGTAACAGTAATTAAAACTATTGTGGCAATTATTGCATCTCCATTCATCCCGTTCGTTCAAACCAAACACCCTAAGATCACTTAATTTTTGCTCTTCGGTTAACAATATGAAAACACCTTGTCCAGCCCCAACGAAGAATCACTCACTCCACCTGACTCCGATCTCCCCTCTGATCTAGAATTTTCTATAGTTGGCAAAGAATTGTTAAATCGTGTAGAACTAGACATTAGAGATCGAATCTCTAGGCGGAATATCATAGCCGCAATAGAAACAATCCATATTGACGACGAAGAGAATCTTTTAATCTATGACGATGCCGGATATGCTCTTATAGCACTCGACGGTTCAGTGAGTGGGATGGGTTCAATCCGAACCGAGATAGAAAATATAGTTGTACTTTGCTCTATGGACACTTACGATGTGCCCGAACTACCTGCAGGGGATTTCTCTCTCAATATTGATGCAATCTCCAAATCCTCCTCTGGAATTGGAAATAAATTGCTTCAAATATTGGCATCATCCTTCTTGATCATTGGAATTCTACTTCTTTTTTCACCCCTTTTTATAAACTTTCCCCGTCCCGGTTCCGGAATTCTCACCACTGTCTCTGGATTTGGTTTTATTTTTACCGGGCTATTCCTACTCTTAGTCGTAGTCCACTCGCGTCTATCTGATCGTTTTCGGTCCACGGAGTACGAAGATCGACTAAAAAAAATTGGAATTGGATCCGATTTCCGACCCGATTTTCTCCCCCCTTCTGATAAAAAATAAGATCAATTTTCAGATATTTTATATCTCTGTTTATTTCACACATATCGGTGCCTTTATTGACCTCCTCTACTCATATTCCACTATATGCATCGGCGGCATTTCCTTCAATCTGCTACCGGGTCTCTTGCACTTCTTTTTACCTCTCCAATTGTTGCAGCGGCAGAAGTGCCTCCGTCAGCAGAAGAATCTGCCCAAACTCATGTGGTCGAAATGACCGACGCTATGATTTATGACCCCGATGTGATCACCATTGCACCCGGCGACACAGTCGAATGGATTACCGTTGGTCAAATGGGACATTCGATCACTGCCTATGAAAATGAATTGCCCGATGGGGCACCCTATTGGGCATCTGGTGGATTTGATTCCGAAGACGATGCCAGAAGCGGCTACCCCGGTGGAAACATTGCAAAAGACGAAACTTACTCCTATACCTTCGATATGGAAGGGGAATATGGCTATTTCTGTGTCCCTCACGAAACCATCCAAATGATCGGTAAAGTAATAGTTAGTGAAGGAGGTGCAGCCACTGCATCAAGTAGCAGTGGCGGCCATGCAGCAGGAATGGGGGCAGGGGGAGACGATCCACATTCCGAAGGAGAAGACCCCGAACACATGGGTGTGGCATTCCAAGCACACTGGGTCGGAATAGCAACACTTCTTGGAATATTCGCTTCTCTAGTATTCACATTTTTCTTCTTAAAGTACAACGAAACGCCACATTCAGGATACCCAAAACAAAAGTGATAGTATGACATCTCCAAGTAGTAAATATGGTTCTATACACCGCTACGAACCTCCGCGAGAAAGCACGGCAGCAACAATAGCCATAGTTTTACTCACTGTGATTGAAGTCCTATTCGCGACCCTATTCACCTATGGTTTAATCTTCGGAGGCTGGGGATTCTCTGGAGTGGGAAATATGTATTTAGGAGGTCTACTAGCCCTACTATTTATTAATTTATCCTTCATCCTGGTTCTGTACCGAAGGGATTTTTTACCGGATGTCGTAATTGTAAAACAGCGCAGGAGAAAATGGGAAGACCTCTACACCAAACCAGAAGATGTACATGGCCATTCCATAATTACCACTATGACCGATAAGATGAAAACCAATCTATACCTCTATAAGAAAAAATAACCATGACTTCAGATGATAAATACCCCAAAGTTTCTGGAAGAAGGCGGTTTGTCAAAGGTGTCGTAGGCGGGGCCGCACTAGCAGGTATTGGAACTGCGACTAGCGGAACTGTAAACACCATGACCAATCCTTCTGGAGCTGGTGGTGGCGTAACCGAATACTTCGGAATCGAAAAATTATTTGGTCCTGCTCCTCGCGGAATGCCTCAAATACCCGTCGTCATCGACGACGATGGATTCCTTATGGGATTGTGGCCAAAAGTATCTGAAATAATTGAAGGAGGGAGGAAGGTAACTGTGGCCCAACAAGAAATAGCCGGTGTTACTTATTCCTCTGATTGGTTCCAATACTGTGGTGTCCAAACCTACCCTGGAGTAAAACCACTTGCAGATCAAGACAACTATTTCAGATATGCAAATAATCCCCCTTATAAGTGGCAAAAAGAAGAAGTTTCCCCCGGGGCAAAAGTACATATTGACGATTTTGAGGACTACGTGACTTGGGGTAATTCAATTGGAAAGGCGGGTGTGGGAAAGCCTGCATTTGCTACCTGGAGGTCTCAAGATGTACCCCCTCAAGTACAGATGCCCGTGCAGCTCATTCGTAGTACAATAGTTGACAACCTAATCTCTAATGCACAAGGTGAAACAAAACAATGGCTTCAGGAAAGTTGCCGCCAAGGATTTATAGCCATATTAGACAAATGCACTCATTTTTGCTGCGTTCCCGGATTCAAATCATTCACAGATAGTGAAAAATTTGATGGCGCAGATTTAATTTATTGCCAATGCCACCAATCCGTCTATGATCCTTTCAGCATAATCAAAGATCGATTTGTAGCTTTACCAAGGACTGAGGAATGACATGACCCCTGATTTAAAAGAACACTACGACTATTCCAAATGGCTATCTGAAAAGGAACTGACTCCCCTTGAAAAAACCTATTTAACAATTCTCATCTGGGCAGATCAACGTCTCCGAATAGTAGATTACCTGGAGTCTATGGAAAATTTATACTACAAGATAAATATGCAAATGCCCCGTAGCCACACCGAACAATACAATCTTGATAATAAATTTTGGTATTGGTATCCACTATATGCACTTGGGACCTTCTCTGTAATTGCATATCTAGTCGCTGCCATCTCTGGGGCTTTGCTAGGATTCTATTATTCCCCCGCAACGGCTGGAGACCCCTCCGTTGCATACAACCAAATAACATATATCATGACCGATCTCAATTTTGGATTCATGTTACGTTCCATCCATCGATGGTCTGCACAAGTTATGGTAGCTGCAGTTTTCCTCCATATGCTGCGTGTCTATTTCGTAGGGGCATACAAAGAACCAAGAGAATTGAATTGGATAATAGGAATCATCTTGATCTCACTCACCCTGATGTTCGGCTACACTGGTTACCTCCTCCCCTGGGATCAACTTTCGTTCTGGGCCGGTCAAATTGGGGTTGAAATGGCACTCTCAATTCCTATATTGGGTGAATGGGTTGCACAACTAATGTTTGGCGGATTCTCCCTAGGACAAGCCACTTTACAACGTATGTATATCCTCCACGTATTCATACTTCCATTTGCGGTAACTACTGTGATTGCAATTCACATTGGAATTGTTTGGATGCAAGGAATTGCAGAACCACATTGATGATATTATGAAAAACAAAATATACAAAAAACAAAAAAACAACGTGGAATTCCCTATCCTCACCGATGGCTCTGGATTAATGCAAACCCCAGTCCCCCCTGATGATCAAACCCCTAGTTGGTCTGAGCGTAAATCTAGATCCACTGGGCTAGCCCAACTCACATATGAATATTTCGAACGGGCTAGACTTGAGGATCAAGACATTCGTTCCCGAGCTGACTATTTAGAACGGGAAGTATTGGGATTCCCAATGTGGCCACACGAAGTCGTCCGCGGATTTGCAATTACTAGCTTTTTCATAGGCATTATATTACTTCTTTCGGCCGTTGCACCTCCTCACATTGCCGCTCCTGCAAACCCAAGCCAAACCCCTGCGGTCATCCTCCCTGATTGGTACCTATATTGGTCATTTGGTCTTCTTAAGCTCGAACCGCTCAACCCTGCACTTTCCATATTAGGAGGTGACAAAATAATGCTAGATCGAACATTCGGAGTTCTTGCAAATCTAGTCGTCGTGGGGTTCTTGGCAGCCCTGCCATTTGTAAATAAAGGCAAAGCTAGACGGCCTGTAGAAGAACCATTTTGGGCAGCTTTCGGTGTCGCAGGTGTAGTTTTTGCATTCACCGTAAGTGTTCTTTCTGTCAAAAATCTGGTCCCTCTAAATTCCCATCTCCTCTTTGATTTAACTTTCATTCTACCTGTTCTATTTGGGATTGTATTCTATTCCTTATTAAAAACCATGCGGGAAGGATATATGTATGAATTAAACAGACGTTACTATCGTCTTAGACCTCCTAAACCATATAGCCCCCCGAAACCTCCTAAATAACTCATTACTATGGGAAAAACAGACAGAGAAGTAATTGTTCCTAACCAACTTTATAAAAGTATAGTTGTACTTTCAACTGCTTTTTCCATACTCTCCATCGTCATTGGTTTCATCCTACTTGACACGGCAACTCAAAGAGCAACCTCTCCATTTTCTCAGATAGACCCTTTATTAGCGTTAGTCGGCCTTTCTTCAATTGGAATCGGAACTGTAGTGTATGCATTCACTAGCCGTTTCAAAACACAGGGAATGACAATAACTAAGGGCAAGGAGGATTAACTACAGACCATGGCCGACGAATTCATGAAAGGTTTTGGTATATTTTCAATCGCAGGACTAGCTTGGATGATACTCTCTGGGTGGTTCACAACTCCTGGGTTTGAAACCACGCAGCTAATAGCACCCGTTCCTGAAAACTTGGATTTTTACGGGCAGTTTTCAATTGTACTCCGGGAAATTATGTTTTGGTTCGCCGTCGTTGGGGCCCTTACCTTTTGGGTTCTCATCCCTGCTATCAACGAAATCAAAGCGAAATCAAACGAAAAATAAAACCAATTTAATTTATATCGGTATTAATGTGAGAAATTGATCTAGTGGTCCTGCAGGAAGTATGATTATGTATAGTATGTATACTAATACTAGCGCCGATCCGACCATCGAACCCTTTGGCAATTCTATTTCCATTCCCCCTCTAGATTCTACAAGCCTAGCTTCAAACTCAAATATGTCTGCTAAAATCATTGCCAAAACCATTAAAGATAAAACCATTCCTCCGTGATGATGAAGAGTCATATAGTATAGTGAAAATACTATCAATACCCCGTTGGAAATCTCATGGAATACAAAGTGTTTCAGGGACCCCTTCTCTTCTTCATTTTGTCGAATATGGGATCTATGGGCCAAATGCCGAGTGACTAGATTTATCACCACCCCAATCAGTAATATTGGCTCTATGATTGGAGAAAAAATAGCATCAATTGGGCCTAATATAGCTGGGTCCATACTTATTGTTCTTAACGCAACCGTTTAGCGGTTATCATTTTAAATAATCCCCTTTTCCTTCATTCCATCTATTAGATCTTCTATCAGATCTTCCACAGTTTCATAAGGGAAATCTTGTTTATCCGACAACCGCATACTCAATTCGATCACCGTCATCGAAAAGTCCCCCGACTCAAATCTAGTAGACATACCATTTGGTAACGTTGGAACTAGATCCATCTGATTGGATATTGGATATGTAGCGGGAGAGAATGCTTCAAAAAACTGTTCACGTAATTCTTCTTCTATATTCTCCATGACACTTTAGTAAACCCTATCCCTTAAAACATTTTTGACACCTTTCCAATCGTATCGGTGCCTTTATGCAATTCCCATTCCGAGACTTTACTATATGGGATTCTCGCATTTTTTCAAATTTGCCATGGGATTTCTCGCACTTATTTTTTGCTCGGGGATAGCAGCAGCCGCGGGATCTTCTTTCTCTGACCCGGCGAAAAGCATATTAATAGCTTCTATTTTTGGAATGGTTGCAATTCTTTTTTTGTGTTATATCCTACTCAAATACGGTGGAGAAGCACAATAGTTAATTTAATCCAGTTGCCAAACCTTTCGTTTTTTAGTGTCGCTCTTCATAACCAATTCCCTCACTGGAAAAAAAGAGAAATTTAAACCAATAACTCCAAATTCTGTTTCAATATATTTTTGTGGTTTAACAGTTTCCGACCTACCTCACTTGGGACATGCACGAGCATGGGTCCACGTAGATGTTATGAGACGGTGGCTTGAATATTTGGGATTCTCTGTCACTTATGTTGAAAATTTCACGGATATAAATGAGAAAATTGTAGCTAGGTTGGGAGAATCCGATTACGGAAGTTCTGAATCTGAAGTTGCTACTTATTTTATCAATAAAGCCCTTGAAGATATGAATTCATTAGGTCTAAAAAGTGCCCACGTTTATCCAAAAGCATCCGAACATATACCTGAAATCATCGCCATTATCTCTTCCCTCATTGACTCAAATCACGCCTATGAGTCCAATGGTTCGGTATATTTCGACGTAAGTTCATTTGACAATTATGGGGCATTATCTAAACCAAATTTAGACGAAGAATTTTTTTCAGATTCTCCCGAAGAAGTAAGTGATAAAAGACACCCCCACGACTTTGCTTTATGGAAATCGGGCCAAGTCCCTCCCGAATCCATTTCCAAATACCGCGATTCGAATCTGCCTCCTATAACTGCTCCTTCTGGAGACGTCTGGGATTCTCCATGGGGCCTTGGGAGGCCGGGCTGGCATATAGAGTGCTCTGCGATGTCTATGACTCACCTTTCGAATACTATTGATATTCATGCGGGGGGACAAGATCTGATGTTTCCTCACCACGAAAACGAAAAAGCACAGAGTGAAGCATCCACTGGGGAAAATTTTGCTAATTTTTGGATACACGTACGCCTTCTAGAAACCCACGGTGAAAAAATGAGTTCGAGCCTAAAAAATTATTTTTCTGTTGCCAATGCGATCTCCGAATTTGGTCCCAATTCCATTAAAATGTTTTTAATTTCAACTTCTTACCATAGTCATCAAGCTTATTCTGAGTCTGCCCTCCACGAGGCGGTAGAACGCTGGAGGAGACTGGAACGTGCATACCTTCGAACTACAAACGCACTCCTAGAGCCATCACCCCACTCAACCACAACCGACGAAAATCTCCGAAAATCTATAGAATCTTCTGTACGGAATTTCCAAACTGCATTGGATGATGATTTTAATACCCGGGAAGCACTCGTAGCAATTTTTGATGTTGTCAATTCCCTTAACCAACACCTTGAAACACACGAAGAATATGATCATTTTGGATTGAACCTTGCGATTAAAACTCTGGACGATCTTGCCCGAGATGTACTTGGATTCTCTTTTGTTGTGGCCGATTCAAACGAATCATTCTCTGATACAATTACTTCCCTAATAGATTCCCGTGAGCAAGAGCGTTCTAAAGGCAATTATGATAAAGCCGACGAAATACGAAAAGAATTGGAGCTTCTTGGAATTATTGTAGAAGATACCGCAGAGGAATCTACGTATCGGCATAAATAGCCATCTCTACCTGCTATATCAATCTTCTCCTTGTAACAAAACTTAATAGGAATTTGATCCCCTTTCGGTAGCAGTTTTATCCGAAAAGATCCCCAAGTCCTGCTGCGGATGCTGCCTCTTCTTCTTCTGTCTGTTTTGCTTCTTCCTCTGCAGATGCTTTCGCTTCCTCAGCATTACCCGAGTCTGCAGCAGCCTCCTCACTACCTCCAACCGCTACTGCTGTGGGAATGGCAACTTGCCCTGCTTCCAATGCTTCTTCGATATTGACATCTTCCAGTGCCGCAACTAGTGCTTTAACACGTACGTCTTCGACTTTCACATCAGCTGCTTTTAGCACTGTTGTCAAACTTTCTTCGTTTATTTCTTTTTCCGATTCATGAAGGATTAATGCTGCGTATATATATTCCATTTTAATTCCTATTTATTTTATTTATTTTATCCGAAAAGATCCCCAAGTCCTGCTGCAGACGCTTCTTCTGTTGCATCTTCACTTTCAGCTTCGGTATCTTCTGTATTCTCTTGTTCAACGCTCTGTTCTTTTTTGTCTATCGATTCATTTCTAGCTACGTTCTTCAGCGTTTCGGGCCGTGCATCCTCTTCCAAGGATACAGCCAATGTATGTGATTCTGCAGCTGCCTTATTTATCAATTCCACAGCCAGATCTGGACTTTCAATAGCTGCCGAAATGCCTACTGATTTGGCATTTCTAAATCCATTAACTAACATGGTGGATATCGTTTGAGAAGTTGGGTACCCACTGCCCACCGATAAACTCCTTGCATTATTTGCTGCTTTGATGAACTTTACTCTATATTCATCCGTGTCTATGTCAAGGGAACTTACCTCATAAGTAACCCCTCCTGAATAAACCGCTTTTAAGTTCAACCCAACTTCTTTCGGTTCTATTCCAAGAGCACCTAATACATTAGCTAGTTTTGGAGTGATGACATCTCCCATCTCCGCAACAACACTAGATGCAGTCACTCGAATGGACCCGTCTGCTATTTGGGCAGCAGCCCCTACGGCTTGTAGATCTCCTACAAATGGACCTGGGGGAAATCCCGTGTCTCCTTCTGGTATGATAATTTGCTTGGTGGCTACATCTCCTGCATTTATTGGAGCTGGGGTTTTCGAACCTTTGAGCATTTGATACAATGTAAAAGGATTGTCATTCGTACCAACAATGCCTACCTGCCCTTTTAGCTGATCTGCCATTGAATCCAGCCCTTTCACACCCTCTGCAGCAAGTTTAACTAGTGTGTTTCTACTCACCTTGATTGCCACTTTCCCCCTGAGGCTTGCCCGCATTTGTTGAAACTGCCTACTTGGGATGCCTGAGACATCACAAACGCCAATACTCATGTGACTCAAAAGCCACTCTTTGACTTCTTCAACCTCTTGTGTCTTCCACTCCGGCAAATTATCTGTATGACGTTCCACTTGTGTAGACATTATGCTACCCTCTCTGAAGGTCCCATAGTGGTCTTAACATAGATCGAATCTACATTTAGGGCCCCGTTTTTCAATGCTGCATGAAGTCTCCTAATCACCACTTCTATGTTTGTGGCTATATCTGTTGCAGACATATCTTGTGCCCCAACACGTGCGTGGAACGTCCGATTATCCCGACTCCGTAGCTGAACTGTATTTTTCATTCTATTCACTACATCAACCACATCTTCTTCTGGTTGAAGTGGTCTTGGCATTTTTCCTCTTGGCCCTAGTACTTTTCCCAAGAGTCTTGCTATGTCTTGCATCAATCCAACATCTGCGACAAAAAAGTCAGTTGAATTTGCAAGCGCCTTCGCAGCTTCTGCGTCATCCCCTAATTCTTTTATCTGTACAGATCCCAGTACTTCTTCAACTACCTTCTCACCCAAAACGGCGTTTTCTCCTGTTGCAAATAATACAACCTTTGTTTCTCGACCAGTACCACTAGGGAGAACCACTGTTTCATCCACACGATTGGTTGGATCCCTAAGATCCAATCCTTTTAAATTAATTGCAAGATCAACTGATTCTCTAAAATTCCGACTCGGGGCGGTTTCTAGTGCGCGTATAACAGCTTCTTCTATTTCTTTATCTGCCATTTTTTCCTCCGTAGTCCGCCATACGGCTACTACAGTATATGTCAGGCATTCGCCTGTTATCTGAAATTTGGTTTATGTGGGGGCATAAACCCGTCGTAATGAATATCTCCAGCCCGCCCCATGCCCAAAGGCCAATTTAATTTTTTCGGAAAATTTTCTATCCCGCGTCAGACGCGCTCTCTCTTATCATTCAGATAAGATATCATCGTACGCACCACTGTCCACTTTCTCTTTAAAATCTCTTGGATTTTTTCCATCGATAGTAATGCCCAATGCAACACATGTTCCTGCAATTTCTTTTGCAGCATTTTTCACATCATATGATAGAAGCCCTGGTAATTTTTGAATCGCGATCTTTTTTATTTGCTCCACGGATATATTTGCGACAAAACTCCTCTTTGCATATCCTGATCCTTTTTCAATACCTAACTCTTTCTTGATCAAAGCGGCTGTTGGCGGACTGCCAACTTCTAATTCAAAACTCCCGTCATCTTCATAAACTATCTTGACTGGAACTTGCGTTCCATCATAAGCAGCAGTTACTTCATTTATCTTACTAACCACTGCTTGAACATCCACTGGTGTAGGGCCTAAAACTGGTCCAATCGGAGGTCCCGGATTTGCCCGGCCACCTTCTACAAGTACATCTACGGTACCACTCATACCCTGACGGAAACCTACCATTGGTTTTAAACTTTCTCTTTTGTCCTATCCCTTTCGCACAAAGACGCAGATTTTTTTATCTATCCGGATACAGTAGTGGGCAGTGGCACTAGAGCAGGAAATTGAAGAACTCGAACGGGAAATACGTGAAACGTCGAAAAACAAAGCAACTGAGTCTCATCTCGGCAGATTAAAAGCAAAATTAGCAGACAAAAAAGCACAGGTAGAACGACAATCCTCTTCGGGAGGGGGCGGGGGGTATGGCGTTCGAAAAAGTGGTGACGCGACTGTAGCTTTAGTCGGATTCCCTAGTGTAGGCAAATCCACTTTATTAAATGTTCTTACCAATGCCGAGAGCGAAGTAGGAGAATATGCTTTCACCACTCTAGGAGTGACCCCTGGGATGCTCCATCTCCACGGTGCAAACATCCAAATTCTAGATTTACCCGGCTTGATCGAAGGAGCATCTTCGGGACGTGGGCGCGGGAAAGAGGTCCTCTCCGTCGTCAGAACAGCAGACCTTGTGATTTTTGTCTTAGATGCACAACACATACAATTATATTCCACTCTTTTATCTGAACTCCATGAAAACCGCATCCGAATCAACGCAACCCCTCCTCAAATTAAAATATCTAGGACTAGCAGGGGTGGAATCACTATCTTTCACAGCGTCGATTTGGGTCTTGAAGAATCTACCATTAAAGGAGTCTTGATGGAATATGGAATCGTAAACGCGGATGTGACCATTCGAGAAACCCTTGACCTTGATAGCTTGATCGATGGAATCATGGGAAATTGTGTGTATAAAAAATCATTAGTTGTAATCAATAAATCCGATTCAATTAGCGCTTCCACATTAAACACCATTTCAAATGAATTGACGGACTACGGAGTGTCCCCCGAATGCATACTCCACATAAGTGCAAAAGAGGAGCTTGGAATTGTAGAATTTAAGGATGCAATTTGGGACTCCCTAGGTTTCATTCGAATATATATGGACAAACCAGGAAGGGGACCCGACTATGAAGAACCACTTATCCTCCAAAAAGGTGCAACAGTTAAGGATGCTTGCCATGAACTTGGCGGCGATTTCTTAACAACTTTCAGATTTGCACGCATAACTGGACCTAGTGCAAAACACGATGATCAAATAGTGGGAATCGATCATGAACTTTTGGAAGAAGATGTCCTCCGATTAGTCCTCAAACGGCAATAATAGTCCGTCCCCTTTCTTAAACTTATAAATGCATCTCTGTAAATGATTCTAGTGCTTCCATTTCCATATGGTGTAACTCCCCTGGTATTACCATCAAATGTAATGGTTTTCCAAAATCCATCTTTGACAATTTTTCCAACCTACCAGTGACCACACGTGGATTTTTACTCCCTGCCCTTGCTATGATTATGCCTATCCAATCTTCTCCGATCCCCATTAATTTTTTCGCAGCTTCATTCCCCTTCATATATTTATTTTGCTCAATCTTTATATCTAAATATACCAATGTGTGTAATCCCCTTTCTCTATTCCCCTCAATCGTCTGATATACGCTATCTGGCAACTTTTCTACTGGTTCAAATGGCACTGTGGTGGATTTTCCAAATCTGTAGTTTTGCAATCCTGTAAGTCCACACGCGGCGGTACTTGCACTAGTCCCGTGTATCACCTCAGTTTCTATCCCCCTTACATTCGCCCGAAGCCTAAGGTCTACATGGGTAGTGGCAATCATGGGATCTCCTGCTATTAGTATCGCAACCTCGCCTTCTTTCGCAGCTTCTAATACCTTCTCTGGATTCACTTCCACATCCTCTCTTTGAAGAATCTCAATATTCTTTCCATAGTATTTTTCCAATTCTTCAACCTCCGACCCCCCTAGTTTACTCGTATAATTTTCAAGAAACACAAAATCCGCCTCTCTAATCACTTCTGCACCCCTCACTGTGATCGATTTTACATCATATAACCCCAAACCGACAAATGAGAGCATACTCGATTCTCGTTTTCGATCAATTAAACCCCTCCGTTAAAACACCCTGAAAATTCGAATAAACATCCTTATGAATTTGTTTGATCTCTGTGCAATCATATAATGGCAAAGGACCTTCGAACTTATCTAGAAATCCTCGAGCGAGAATCGCCTTCTCAGTTGGCCTATATTGACAAAGAAGTCGACCCCAAATATGAAATAGCATCCATCGTCCGGAAATTACAAGACGAACCAGACGGTGCTTACCCTGCTATATTTTGCACAAATGTTAAAGGGTTCCCCGACTGGAGTGTAGTCACCAATTTGTGTGGGACCGATTATCGCATGGCACTTGGGATCGATGCGACACCCGAAGAAGCAATACGAGAGTACACAGAACGCGTTACAAACCCCATACCACCCATCGAAGTATCCACCGGACCTGTAAAAGATGTAATCAAAATAGGGGATGAAGCTGATATCAATGAAATACCTCTTTTGAGTCACACAGTAGAAGAACCCGCTCCCTTCATGGATGGGGAGGTTTTCGTTCTCTATGACCAAGAAAATTCTAGGTACAATACGGGAATCTATCGTATGATGAAAAAGGCTCCTCGGAAAACTGGAATATTTTTCGCCCAGGGAACGCATGCATATTCCATTCTTAGCCAGGCAGAAGCCAGAGACGAGCCTCTAGAATTTGCTGCCGTAGTTGGGCACCATCCTGCCTTTATTTATGGCTGCCAAGTCCAAACGGTCGAAGACGAATACAATGCTATTGGAGGTGTAATGGGCGAACCACTCGAACTAGTAGATTGCGAAACTGTTGATCTCAAAGTCCCCGCAAATGCAGAGCTAGTAGTCGAAGGGGTAATCCAACCTCATGTCCGAGAAAAAGAAGGTCCATTTTGTGAATTCACATACTTACTCGGAAAAGCACGTGAATCTCCCGTCTGCGAAATAACTGCGATCACTCACCGAAAAGATCCTATTTACTTTGATGTTTACAATCCCGGGGTAGAACACGTGAACATAGGAAAACTCCCTATGGAAGTGGATATCTATCGAAAAGCAAAAGATTCAGTATCCCAGGTTATGGATGTCTTCATGCCTGCAGAAGCAAGTAGGACTGTAGCAATAGTCAAAGTAAGAAATGAATACCCCGGAGTTGGAAAACAAGCAGCAATAGCAGCAGCATCTGCAAAATACTTCCCCAAGATCATAACCGTTGTAGACGAAGAACAAAATATCCGAGACCCCCACGATGTTTGGTGGGCAATGGCAATGAAATGCCGCCCCGACCGGGACTTTAATTTCGTCAAAGATGCATATGTGGAAAATTTAATCCCTGTCGCAACTACTGGTCGTGGCTGGCCCGATACGCACGGTGGTGTAGATACCAAATTGTTCATTGACGCAACCAAACCGCTCGATGTTGATTACCCACCACATTGTGAACCACCTGCAGAGATTTGGCAAAAT
>NZ_WTZR01000015.1:0-20662 GCF_009889665.1 Candidatus Hikarchaeum yamanae
CTGATTCATAACTTCCCATTCTACCACGGAAATTTCGATTCATGGCAGCAAGACACACTTCCCCTTCCCCAATAATCCCCATCCCTCTTCCTACACAAGCCCCGCACGTGGAATTCGTCACAACCGCTCCTGCATTTGTAAGAACTTCTATGATTCCTTCTTTTAGGGCTCTAGAGTACACGGCCCTTGAAGCTGGAGTAACAATCAAGCGCGTATTTTTGTTAACTTCATTTCCATTTAAAATCTCTGCCGCCACCTTCAGATCTTCGAATTTCCCATTGGTACATGAACCAATGAACACTTGATCCAATTCAATATTTTCAACCTCACCGACTCCCACTACATTTCCAACCTTGTGGGGGGTGGAAATCTTCGGATCTATTTTGCTCACATCCATTCTATGAACTTGCAGATACTCTGCATCCTCGTCTGCGTACTCCGGTTTGTATGGGATGTCCGTCCGTTTATCAATATATTCTGTGACTTTAGAATCCACTGGCGTAAATCCAAACTTAGCCCCCAACTCAATAGACATATTGGGAAACATGAATCTATCATCCAATTCCATCAAATCGATAGGTCCTCCTGTATACTCTATCGATTTGTATTGCCCAAAGTCGGTTCCAAACTCCCCTGCAATATGGAGAATCAAATCCTTTGCCCCCACCCCTCTCGAAAATTCCCCGTTAAATTCAAATTTAATTGTTTCTGGAACTCTTAACCACGTTTCCCCTGTGGCAAGAACATATGCCATATCCGTATATCCCAAACCCGTCCCAGCTGCCCCAAATGCCCCATGGCTAGTAGTATGCGAATCCGTACCTACTACCAATTCACCCGGGCGAATGTGGCCATATTCTGGAAGTACATTGTGAGATATTCCTGATCCAACATCATAAAAATTTTCAATTCCAACATTTTGTATGAATTTCCTGATGGAAACTTTACTGTCCGCATCCGCAATGTGATGCGATGGGGCTATGTGATCCATTACACACACGATCTTAGATGGGTCCCACACTTCGTTCACCCCCATCTCCTCAAAATATTTGATGATACTAGGAGTACCCATATCATGTGCCATCGCCATATCCACTTCACAAATAATGTGGTCCCCTGGCCAAACCTCGTCTAAATTAGCAGCCCTAGCAAGTATTTTTTCTGCAATTGTATGGCCTTTCACGTACTTTTCTACGCGCTTTCCTATAAAATAAGTTAGTATCTCAACAATTGTGCTTTATTTCTGTAATTTATTCGTGAATGTCATGTATGCGATTATCAAAGCCGACACAGATAGAAATCCAACCAATCCAAGAAATGCAACATCATAACCTGCCTTATCCACAACAAATCCTATATATGCCGGTCCCATCGCACCTATCCCTGTAGCGATGGTCTTTGCCGCTCCTAGGTCTCCCCCTCTGTATTGTTCATCCATCATATCTACCAAAAGAGATTCTATTACTGGAGGTTGGGCTTTGTATCCTATGGAAAATGCCACTACAGCTAGTCCAATATATGTTGGAGATGGGGTGACAACTAGCCATATCATAGCGCCTATCGACAACAACAAACCCCCCAATGCGACCTTTGGCCGTTCAATTCTATCTGAAATTTCTCCCGCAACTGGTTTGGTAATTATTCCCACTATGAATAAAAACGCAAATACTACAGTTGCCAACTCCGGAGAAAATCTCTTTGCTTCTTGTAAATACAACGGCAAAAACGTCAGTACACTTAATGTAGCAACCCAAAGTAATCCATACGATATAATTAACCCAAGAAGTCCTTTCGAATTCCAAATCCTCCTTGCAGTATCGGCAATGTCTAGTGAAACTTTTCCAATTACATATTCTTCTTGAGAGGATTTATGATATGCAATTCCTGTAATTGCCAACCCAATCACTAGCGGCACGAAAGCCCATTGCCATGATATCACTAGATATACTATTACGAGTGCAAGACCCGATCCAATCAATCCTCCCAATTCCGTTCCTATAAATAGAATTCCAAGAGCCCTTCCCCTTCTCTCCCCAAATAATTCTGCCACCCTCGTTCTCGTTGGGATCGAAAAAATAGACCTCCCAAACCCAAGAATTACCACTCCTGCCAAAAACGCCGTATAAATTGGTAAACTACCTATAAATATCAATCCTGCAATGGTCATTCCAATTCCAAAAATGATCAACGTCACTCTTGTTAGTTGATCCGAAAATTTACCACCGGGGTACATCCCGAATGCATATGCTACGTTTAGGACAGTCATTGCAACTCCTGCCTGAAAGACTGTGATGGACAAATCTTCTATTATGTTTGGAAGAATCGGGGGGAACACAAATTGAGTCGCCTGAACTAGCCCCCACCCAATTGTGGATATCAATAGTATCTTATTTCTGTGCTCGATCATTTCTCAAATAAATTCAATAATTTCAGTTATTTCTAACTCTATCTCACTCCTCTGTATCTTCTTCTACCAATAGTTCCAGCGCTCCCTCTCCAATACCGCTCTCCTGTCCATTTTCGAATTTAATAGTATAATTACTAGATCCAAACATGGTTTCCATAACCCCATTTATTGTCCCCGTTTCACCATCATATTTACTGTGTACATCGTGCAAGATCACTTTGTCTCCCTCTTTCAATACCATATCTTTGATATTGTTCTTCCCTACTATTAAGCCATTGTTGTATTTTATTTCACGCGAGATGTTGGGTAACATCTTCAATATGCGCCCCACAATATTCACAACTAATTACTTCGTCTTTTACATCGAATTTAGAATCTATTGGTTCCTTACCATTGGTGATGCAATTTCTATTTGGACAGTTCAATACTCCCACTACATATTCAGGACGCTGGACCCTATGCTTTAACGAAACCTCATACCCTGATATAATATTTATTGTCACGTTCGGAGATATGAGTGATAGGACATCCAATTCATCTTGATTCAATTCTCTATTCTGAACCTTCACAATATCTTTACTACCTACTGTATTGCTGCCAAAATTCATAATAACACTAACTGATTCCCCATCCGATCCCTCAATTCCTAAAAGAGATAACACATTCAGTCCTTGACCCGCTTCTATATGATCAATCACCGTCCCATTTTCAATTTTATTTATATGGAGTTCTTTATCAGTCATGATTTTAACATTAGATCTAATAACGCCATTCTAACCACTACTCCATTGTGCGCTTGCTCAATATATATTGCATGCTCCGTTTTGTCTATTTCTGGTGAAATTTCATCTACCCTGGGGAGTGGGTGCATGATCTTCAAATGTTTCGGGGCATTTTCCAAAGTTTTTTTGTTTATTCTATATTTACCCGAAACCTTCTGATACTCGTCTTCATCTGGGAACCTTTCCCGTTGAATTCGGGTAACATACAATATGTCTAACGTGCCCAAAATTTCATCAAGGTCTGTGTGCTCATATATCTCTGCACCCGATTTTTCCAGATCATATTTAACATTATCTGGCAATTGCAAACCTTCCGGACTGATGAAATTCAATTGGGAATCAAACTTAGTAATCGAATGCGCCAGAGAATGGACGGTTCTTCCATATTTCAAATCCCCCATGACTCCTATATTCAAACCATCTAGCTTTGCAGATTTCCTAATTGTATATAGATCCAACAACGTTTGCGTGGGGTGCTGGCCCGCGCCATCTCCTGCATTAATCAAAGGAACATCTATGAATTCACTAGCCATTCTTGAAGCACCTTCTTTGGGGTGTCGTAGGACTATTGCATCTACATAACCCGCAACCACTCGGATAGTGTCTGCTAGAGTTTCTCCTTTGACCACACTAGAATTCTCCACAGACCCCATGCTGATTGTGTCTCCACCCAACCGTTTAATCGCGGTCTCAAAACTCATTCTTGTACGAGTACTCGGCTCGTAAAATAATAACCCTATTATTTTCCCAGACTGACTTCCATAATACGAAGCAGGATCCTTCTCAATTTCCTCAGCATGATCGAGTACCTCTACGATTTCTTCCCGTGATAACCCCTTTGTAGTGATGAGACACTCGCGCATCTGCTGTTTAGGGAACTCCCCTATATATAAACTTCTCCTATAGTGTCTTATTCTTCTTCGACCGCTACTATTTTCTCAAAAGTTTCCTTAATTATGACTCTCTCAACATCTATTTTCTCAATCAACATATTTGCAATTTGGTTTTTCGTGAACAACCAATTTTGATTAAATGATAACATTGGATCTGATTCCACAACTAGAGTCTTTCCGTGTCCTTTATCTTCTTCAATTTGCACTTCTAACTCTACCCCTACGTATATCTCTATTAGTGACTTCGCCCTTTCTGTAGGGTCTTCAACAATTTTCACTATTGTATATTCATATTCAATGTCTTCCCCTGCAAGAGGATGATTGAAATTAACACGCGCCCGTTTCCCTACTATCGTTTCAATTTGCACTTGATGATTGTCAATAGTTGTTCTAGCCCCTGGATATCGGTCATCTTTAGGGATTTTATCACTGCTCACTGTTTTTACCCATTCCGAATCATATTCTCCAAATGCATCCGCAGTGGGAATTTGTATGGTTTCTCCATCCCCTACTTTCTTTTCCCGTATGGAATCTTCTACAGCTTTAAACGTATGGTTTTCCCCAATTACTATTTTTCGTGGTCCCCACTTTTGTCCCTCTGTGTTCACTTCCTCCTCTTCCGCAACGTCCTCTTTTGTTGTATCGATCAATACTCCACTTTGTTTCGTTCTAGCGGTGAATTCAATCTCCACGATATCTCCATCTCCAATGGTCATAGAATACTCGAGAGCTGTTCTGCACATAAATAAATTGATTTGAAAAGGAACAAGATTCTTTGTTTTATCTGCCCCCTATACCTCTTATTTTCAGTATTTAGCAGTTCCAAAGATACATAAACTATGTACGATCTATCTTTGAATTATATGATGGATCGGAATATACGGGTCAGCTCTTTAAATCATTCTTCAGTAGAGGATGAATCTATAGAAATTGTAGAGAGAAAAGGCCTTGGACATCCCGATTCAATTTGCGATGGAATTGCAGAAGCCGTTTCCCGGAGCCTTTGCCAATTCTATCTACAAGAATTTGGGAAAATACTTCATCACAATACCGATGAAGCACAACTTGTAGCGGGAAATTCAATCAAAAAATTTGGAGGGGGTGAAATTCTCAAACCCATAGAAATCATCGTGGTGGGTCGTGCCACTACCACCTATGATGGCATTTCTATTCCTGTAATCGATATAGCCACAAAAGCCACAAAAAATTATTTACGAGAAACCATTCCTGAATTAAATGTTAAAACCGGGGTCAAACTCAGTGTTAAATTTGGAGAAGGCAGTGGAGCCCTTCAAAATGTCTTTGGATCCCTTGGAAACGTTCCTTTATCTAATGACACTAGCTTTGGTGTTGGCCATGCACCCCTCTCTGAAACCGAAACCATTGTACTAAATGTAGAACGGGAACTCAATACTAATTTCCACACGAAGCAACCCGCAATTGGACCTGACGTCAAAGTGATGGGGTTACGCGAGAATGACAAACTACAATTGACCATAGCAGCACCACTGGTAGATCGATATGTTGACGATATGCATCATTACCAAGATATTCTTCATCAAATTGATGAATGTGCCCATGAATTGGCGCGAAAATACACTGAAAAAGATCTAACAATTTTTGTAAACACTGCCGATATTTATGACGACCCTTCTAATGTAAACAATCTTTATTTGACAGTGACTGGAACTAGTGCCGAGCACGGTGATGATGGCTCTGTAGGGCGTGGAAATCGAGCCAATGGACTTATCACTCCTAATAGACCAATGTCAATGGAAGCAACTTCTGGAAAAAACCCTGTTAACCATGTTGGAAAAATCTACAATCTCTTCTCCAACGATGTTGCAAATAAAATAGTAGACTCATTCCCACCCACTCGAATCAAAGATGTTTCTATTCGTGTATTATCTCAGATAAGTGCCCCTATTGATCAACCCCATGTTGCAGATATTAAAGTAGTAACTGATGATGGGAACTCCCTGAGCGAAGCAGAACAATCTCAAATTTTTGATATAGTGAATGCCAATCTAGACACCATTCACACCATCACTGACCGGGTTGTTTCTGGCGAGTTATATACCTTCTAGCCAACCCCTGCGCCCCATTCTCAAAATGATCTCCTTAAAAACTATCGTGACCACCACTTCCTCATAGTGACGGAAGTACGTCTAATCGGCACAGAACATGTGGATTTATTCAACACCTTGATGGAACACGAGGTGCCTCGAAACGCACTTTCTCCATATTCTCTCACTATCCCCTTTGAAAATTCCATAGACCTCACCACCATTAGTCTTGGAGCCGCTGTTTCTTTGCTTAATGATTTAAATTGGTATCTATCGCGCTATGTGCAAGAAGCACTAGTACTCGAACCTAGTGTCCATAAAAAAGAATGGCTTTCACGACAACTAGCAACTGCCATTCGAAACGAAAAAATTCATCCCCGTAATTCAAAAAAATTTCTCAAAATATATTGTCTTTTATCCTCCTATGAAACTTTAAAACTAACGCGGCCCATCTTAACCACTAGGGGCGAATTACCAACCCTTGATTTTCCCCAACCCGACCCAAATTCTCGGATTATCATTCGATTACTAGAGTCCGAATTTTTAATTTAATTATTCCCTTTAATAAATGTATTAAAGCACTTGAAGACCCCTTCTAATTACAATGGCTCTTGATTCCATGACCCCCAACCCAATTTGGAATGCTTCAGATCATCTGGAAACTGTAACTGTGCTATCAAAACTAGATTCTAATTTCGTGTTTAAAATTTGGTGCGATGATGGCTGTAAAGATTGCAGGGCACAACTACCCAACTTTTCTGCAGCACTATCTGCCGCAAATATCGATCCCAACTGCATAGAACAATATCCTGTAGATCGTTTACCCGGTGGTAAAAAACAAGGCCCATTGGTAGATGAATATAACATCAGTCGCATCCCTACAATCATTTTAGAACAAAAACTAGATACTCCGACTTCTTCTACCTATGAAATAGCCCGGTATGTTGAATTTGCAGAAATACCTGCGGCAGATTACCTCTCTGAGGCACTCTCTAAATATCTAAACCCCACCACACTTAGCGAGTAGGTTAAATTATTTACTTCCCAACTCACATTGTGTCTCCTACAACAGATCAACCTGATACTCCCCGCCACCAGAGACTAACTCGTTTTCCAACCCCTGGGACTCAGAATTCACTTTGGATGTGGACTTCTTTTAGGAATCCACTATCTGTAATGTTCAATTTCGCTATTATTTATTTGGCTAGATATTCTCCCAGTTTGAGAGTAAAAAATTGGCTTTTCCGACTCATAGGTGTGGCCATTGGGGACGGAGTTTCTTGGGGTCTAGAGTCTACCCCTGATGTATTTTGGCCCGAATTAATCTCCATCGGTAGTAATACTATTATTGGCTATGATGCAACAATACTTTGTCACGAATTTCTCCAAGACGAATGCCGTATCGGGGAAGTAACAATTGGGGAACGTACTATGATCGGAGCGGGGTCTGTAATCTTACCTGGAGTTTGCATAGGAGATGACGTCCAAGTGGGTGCCAATTCTGTCGTAACGAAAGATCTCCCCGATGGTTCATTCGCCGCTGGAGTTCCTGCAAAAATACTATCTAATCGCGGTTAATTTTTGTTGACACACCATCTCGGAATACGCGATCATTGGGTATCATGCATTCTTCCTCTCCCGATTCTACCCGTGTTACGAGCATTGTTATCTCTTGAACAACACCTCCGGTATCCCCCACTCTAATTTCATCTCCAATGACATATGGTTGTGTAAGAACTAGGTACAACCCCGCTGCAGTAGATTTTAGCATATCTGAAAATGCCACCGCAGAGAATGCAACAATAGACAGTGCATATGCTCCTAAAAGAACTACAAGGGCATTTGTGGCCACATCTAGCTGACCTAGGACTATCAAAATTGAAATATATATTACACTATATTTTGCGATCTTGGGGATGATTCCAACTTCTGAAACTTTTATACCTCTTAAACTTCTTGCAACCAAAATTTCTGCTTTGTCTCCTAGTACAACCCCTGTCAAAAATATCAATAGAGAACTAAATACGGATGGGAAAATATCGGCAGTAGCCTCTACAAGACTTTGACTATAGTTTACATCTAATATGGTCAATGCAAGCAACACAGTTCCTCCTATGATCAACCACATGCTTATCTTTGAAACCATAACAACAGTAGAGGTTCCCATTTTTCCCATCGTCCTTTCTAGTGAAGTTCCCTCCACCGCTTCTGGAATTCCAATACTTTCAAGAATTTTTTTACTCCTCCGAGCAATGACCTGTGCCACAATGGCACCTACTACTAGCAACAATGAGATTAATACGATTTCCTCTGAAAAAAGTGACAGGATCTGTTCTCCAATTTGCATATCAGTATGCCTCTGGGTCTATCTCTAACACCAATTCCCCACTTTTAAAACATCTAACTAGCCCATCCGATTCTGAAAGAACAACTGAAATCGCACTAGTGTCTTTACTTATCGCTGCTCCTGCCATATGTCTCGTTCCCAAGCCCTTTGGAATGTTTAACCCCTCTGAAGACGCTTCCAAATATCTGTACGCAGATACAATTTTTCCCTCATCTGAAATGACAAAAGCACCATCCAATCGAGAAAACTCCTTTAACATGACATTGACAATCGAATCCCCTACATGAACATGAGATTTCTCAAATGGGTTGTATGACAAAGGACAAGATTTATTCATCACTTTCCCCGCATCCCCTACTGTAAATAATGCCCCCACAGGTTCTCCATTTTGTCCCTTTTTACCTAGTTCAATAACCAATTCCAATACATCTCTAATGACACCAGCATCCGATTTAGAATTCAAGAAAAACGCGTATATCCCCGAATTCAACTGAGACTCTTCTACCCGGACTTTCATTATCGAATCCAACTCATTAGAAAATAACTTAGAAATACAAACCACATCATCTCCATCCGAAATCATCCCATTTCGAATTGCCCCCTCTAGGCCAAAACGAATTTTTTCTTTAATATCTTCGAATTCAAGCGGTAGCTCAATAAAATCTTCTGCACCCCATACATTTTCCCTTCCCACAACTACCACGCCTTCTCCTACACTTTCTACATATTTCTCATATTCTGCGGCAGATGGATAGAACAGAACTAGCACCTGTTCACCCGAAATAAAGTCTTCCACCCTCTCGAGAATTCCTCCCATAATCTATAACACCCCACGATGATCAAAAAGCTTTTTGAAGTAGTAACTATCCCAAAAAGCATTTTAGATAAGAATATGCCCTTTGAACCCAAAGAATAATTGCTAATATGTCTACAGAAGCAGACACCCCTGATGTAAGAAGTAAAATCACTCTATTTCTCACCCGAAACTTTCCTCAAATCGCAATGCACGGTGGGGATGCGGCGATAGAGGATATAAACGAAGATACTGGCGAAGTTTGGATCAGACTTGGGGGAATGTGCAGTGGCTGTGGTATTTCTCCTATGACAATTCAGGCTATTCGTCACCGAATGGTAATGGAAATAGATGAAATCAACGAAGTTTACGCAACTGCAGGAGGGGGATTTGAGTACGATCCATTTGGACCTCAAGGAGAGGAACAAGACTATCCAGAAGTCCCATTCTAATTAGGCATTTTGTGTGACTTAATCCACTAATATTTCTGCGATTTTTTCAATCGGATGCACCGGTTCTTCTGAAAAATAACTTGCCAGCTGGGCCCTGCATGAAGCTCCACCTGCAATTAACGTTCCTTCGGACCCCGATTCTATTTGATCAAATAAAATCTGCCCAATGGACTTACTCATCGAGACGTGCTCTGCCTCATAACCAAAAGATCCTGCCATCCCGCAACAACCCGAATCGATATCATCGACTGTGTATCCCACTTTTCTAAGTATATTCACCGCATGTTTTGATTTGCCCGATGCCTTCTGATGACAATGTCCATGATACACCAAATGATCTCTTGGTTCTTTGCACCGCCTCATATCTCCAAATTTATCTATATATTCACAAATATCATATGTGTTCTCTGAAACTTTTAACACCGACTCCCCTCTAAGCAAATCTAGGTAATCCACCGACACCATCTCTGCTTCAGACGGTTCGACTATGACTATGTCCCACCCTTCCTCTACAAATGGTGCTAATACTTCCACATTTTTCCTAGCTATTTTTCTCGCATTTTCTATGAACCCCTTTGAATATGACGCCCGCCCTGTGTCTGAAATCCCCCTTGCCATCTGCACAGAGGCCCCTGACGCTTCCAAAACTTTGGTAGCAGCCACTCCCGTCTCGGGGTGTGTGTAATTTGTGAATATATCTGGAACTAACAACACTTTTCGAAGACCCCTTTCCGAACTTTTTGACTCCCTCTTCTCAAACCATTTCACAAATGTCTTACGATGGAAAATAGGGAGGTCACGGTCACGTCCAATGCCCATTCCCCTTTCCAATAACATCTTCACTATTTCATTTCGTAAAATCCAATTCGATAATGGGGAAAGTGCACTCCCCACTACCATTAGCATCTCTATATTTGAAAATATTCTATCTCTAAACTTGGTCCCGTATCGATTACGGTACTCATTTGTGATTTCAATTTTTAATTTTGCCATATCCACACCACTAGGGCAGTCTTTTTTACACCCCTTGCACCCAATGCATAAATCCATCACCTCGTGCATAAATTCCGGATCAAACGCACCCCCTTCCAACCCGCCACTCATAGCAAGACGTAGTAGATTTGCTCTTCCTCTAGTCGTGGTACTCTCTTCTTTCGATACCCTATATGTGGGACACATGACCCCTCCTGTCTCAATCTGTCCCCCTCTGCAACCTCCGCACCCATGGCATAAATCCACCATTCCTTGAAATCCATTTACACCCTGCCAATTTAATTTAGGATCAAAACTATTTGCTGGCGTGTATTCTGGAGAAAATCTAAGGTTATCTGTCAGTTTTATGTCTCCACAAACCTGCCCTGGATTTAATATCCACTCTGGATCAAATGCAGTTTTCAAATCCCGGAACATTTCCCAAATTAGATCTCCATATAACTTTTTATTCCATTGAGTCCTGGATCTCCCGTCCCCATGCTCTCCCGAAATTGCCCCTCCGAATTCAATTACCAAATCCGTAGCCAACTCTGCAATCGTATTCATCATTTTGACCCCATTCTCAGTTTTAGTATTTATTAGCGGACGGACGTGCAAAACCCCCGGACCAGCATGGGCATAAAAACTAGCATAAGTCTCCTGATCATCTAGTATTTTTTGAAACCGTTCGACATATTCTGGCAAATGCTTTGCTGGTATTGCCAAGTCTTCTACAAATGCTATGTGCTTTTCATCGCTCGTACGAGACAGCAAAATGGGTAGTCCCGCCTTTCGCATTTTCCAAAATTTTATCTGTTCATGTTCGTCACGAGCCACCACCGAATACTTTG
Source organism: Candidatus Hikarchaeum yamanae (assembly GCF_009889665.1). NCBI lineage: Archaea > Methanobacteriati > Methanobacteriota > Candidatus Hikarchaeia > Candidatus Hikarchaeales > Candidatus Hikarchaeaceae > Candidatus Hikarchaeum > Candidatus Hikarchaeum yamanae. The sequence goes on from NZ_WTZR01000015.1 coordinate 11,564, forward strand.
CTCTTTTTTGAATTCCACCTTCCTTTTCTTCCACCGAAACAATTTCTTTAATCAATGCGTTTACTTTTTCTTTCCCTTCTTTCTTCGAATTGACATAAAATTCAACTAAAAGTATGGATTCCATTTTTTCTGGAATGGACTCTGTTATATTTTTAAATTCCATGGTGTCTCTTGCCAAATCTATTAGTATCTTATCCATTACTTCAATTGCAGAAGGCCCATGTTCTAAAATCAAAGAGACATCCTCCATGGATGTTTTCAAATTTTCATATGCAAACAGAATTACTTCCTTACGCTTTGGTATCTCAACCAATGATATCTCTACCTCTGTTACAATGGCCAGAGTCCCCTCACTACCGCAGATCAGATGGGACATATTCACTTCTCCCCCAAGAGACTCTTCACATATTCGTTTTAGATTATAACCCGATACATTTCTGTTAAGATCTGGATATTTCTTTTCGATCTCCTCTTTCTCTTCTAGTACTTTGTATACTTTCGAATACACATCTTGTATAATTCCCTCGCCCTCTGTGGCCTCTTCAAGATCTTTAATTGGGACTTTGCCAAATTTGTGTATTGTGCCGTCTGAAAGTACAACTTCACACGATTTAATATATGCATCAGTCTTCTCGTAAATTAATGAATGTGATCCTGTCGAATTATTTCCAATAGCACCGCCTATTGCACTTTTATCCGCCCATGCGGGATCTGGGGCAAATTTTAATCCATGTGGTTTCAATTTCGCATTTATCGTTCCTAAATATGCACCAGGTTGAACTCGCATCGTCTTATTTGGGGCATCTATTTCTATGATATCACTCATATATCTTGTAAAATCAAGAACAACTGCTTCATTTACAGCCTGTCCTGCAAGAGATGTGCCACCCCCTCTAGGAAGAACCGGTATCGATTTCTCTGAACAATGGGTCATTACTGCAGCAACATCCTTAGTAGACTTTGGAAATACAACCCCAATTGGAGTGACTTCGTATATGCTAGCATCGGTTGCATACAGGTGACGTGTGTATGTATCGAACCTAACTTCTCCTTCAATTAATTCTTCAAGCTCTTCAACAAGATCCGATCTATGAATGTCCCCTCCTGTGTAGTCATAATTCGCTCTATGATCTTTAGAAGGGTCCACTGCCATGGGTTATTTTCCATTCCCAAGGCTATATTTCCATCTCTTCACTTCTCAACGGGCCGAGAGGGAGTTGAACCCCCGACCTACGGATTAAGAGTCCGTCGCTCTGCCTGACTAAGCTACCGGCCCTAAACTGTGTAACATAGACACAATGAAATACTTTTTCAAACTATCTCATAATGCGTCACGGGAAAACTATTCCTTCCCTTTCAAAATTTCTTATCCAGTAGCTGTCTCGTCCGATTCTTTAACAGCAACTCTCTCGACAATATCATTGACGAGGACAATATCTCCTACTGATCTAACCCACCGATATGGGACTAAAATCCCCTTCCCGTTTAGATCCCATCCTTTGAACAATTCCAAATTAACACTAGAAACAGCTAATCCTGTGATGGATTCATTATCTATGCTTATCTGTACATCATCTACCTCTCCTACAAAAATACCATTTTTTGAATAAACTTCACGACCGATGAGCTTGTTAATTTCTTGAGTCGCTGACTCCATGGTGGATTAAATGCTCGGGGGAAACTTGAATGTTTTGAGTCCTGTAACAGCGATCAAACCTTGGAATTAGTCCCACTTTCGAGATATTGAACTAACTCTACAACATACCCATCTGGATCTTCAATAAACGCAGCTCTAACTCCCGTTTCATCATTTTGAAAAGGTTCGATTACAACCTTGCATCCTGTTTTTTTCACCATTTCTTCAACCATTTCATTTACATTTTGCACTGATAGTGCCAGGTGATCCATGCCCACTTTATATTCGTTAGCCAACCGCAAACATTTTTGTCCCATCTCCCTTCTCATCCCTATACCCATCTTTTCAGACTCAGGTGAACTATACGGCCTGGATTTAAATTGAATCTCTGCACCCCCTTCCTCCCCTGCAATATAAAAATTTTCTACCCCGTCTCCACCCACAAAGCCCCAGGTGTGACTCAATCCCAAACCTTCTATGTAAAATGCTTTTGTATCTTCTATATCTGACACCCAAATGCATGTGTGTATAACCTTTTTTACTCTTGACATCACCCTACGATTCTCTTAACTAAACAAAGATATGTCGCTTCATCCATTTTCTATTCTATTTTCTTTCCAAATTACATAGAACACCGAGGACCACAATATTGTTCATGGTCCTCAGCCTGGAATTTGTCCTCAAAATGCTCCCCACATGTTTCACACAAATGCACAGTCTGTCCATCTTTTTTTGTTATTTCTATAGGCATACCTGCCTCTACTGTCTCTTTTCATGTAAAACCTTCTCTTATCTTCTAAACTATCCAAATCGAATCTCTCATAACTCTTGCGCATCTATCTATACCCTATGACCGAACGTTTTATTCTTGGAATGACCGGTGCCACTGGCCAACTATACGGTATCCGAACGCTGGAACTACTCTCAAACACTGATGTAGAGGTCCATTTAGTTCTCTCTGAAGCATCCAAAATAAATATCCAACAAGAAGCTAATTACTCTTTAAGCGAGGTTACTGGTCTCGCAGACGAAGTCCACGATAACCGAAATATAGGGGCAACTATAGCTAGTGGATCTTTCCATACTAATGGCATGCTCGTAACTCCCTGTTCGATGAAAACTCTCTCCAATATAGCCAACGGAAACTCTTCAAATTTAATCACTAGAGCATCCGACGTAATACTCAAAGAACGTCGAAGATTGGTTCTTATGCCTCGTGAAAAACCCCTTAATCGAATCCACCTAAAAAATATGCTTTCCGTAACTGAAGCGGGTGGAATCATCTATCCTCCTTTCCCCTCCTTTTATCAGAAACCAAAAAACATCGACGAAATGATAACTCGAACTATGGCAAGGGCACTTGCCTACTTTGATATATCCATTTCATTCGATGAATGGGCCGGATTGTAACTCAAATGACACCCGGACCTCTGTCTCCGAACTATTTCCTTTCTATTTCCGAAAAATTTGGATTTTCCATTGATAAAAACGAGCGAGATGCCCTCAAGCCCATAGTGAATCAGTTATTATCTTCGTTTAAAAACCTGGATCCAATTCCTTCTTCTCAACACACAGGCAAATCTTCCCCACCCGCGCCACTCGACGATCCTTATAATGCTTTCATAACCCAATTTGACCCAAGTATTGGATATGCTCCCACCTCTGCCGTTTCTGGCATCTTGGATGGGATTCGAGTAGCAGTAAAAGATAATGTTGCAATAAAAGGGTACCCCATGACTGCAGGCTCTGCCATACTTTCAAATTGCACACCCTCTCAAAACGCGATCTTGGTTGAAAAATTACTAACTGCAGGATCTACGATCGTAGGCAAAACTAATATGGACGAATTCGCCTTTGGACCCACCGGCGAAACTAGTTACTTTGGCTCTACATTGAATCCAATAAATCCAAATTACACTCCTGGTGGTTCTTCCAGTGGTTCAGGCGCTTCTATAGCTGCAAATCTCGCAGACGTTGCTATTGGAACTGACACCGGAGGCAGTGTTAGAATTCCTGCTAGTTTTTGTGGGGTCCTCGGGTTAAAACCCACGCAAGGGGCAATCTCTACAACTGGCGTAGTCAAACTTTCCCACAGTCTAGATACTGTGGGTCTACTTGGTTCCAATCTTAATATTCTCCGAAAAACTCTAGGTATCATCTCCGAAGAACAAATCTCTGCATCCTCTCGATCTCAAATTAATTTGGCAACATTGAATATTGGCCTGCCAGATCCTCTATATCAAACCCCCGTAATGCCTGAAGTTTCCAAACTAGTTCTTTCTATAACCGATGGCCTGAGTGAAATTGGAGCGCATGTTGCTAGTGTAGATTTCCCAAAATCAGAATCCTCTTCCCCTATTTGGAGGGCAATTGCCATGGGAGAAATCTACCAATATTTTTTCCAAGAAATCCTTTCCGAACCTTCTACTTCTTCTTTATTATCCGGCGCGTCACTCGATAAATTAGATCTCCTCTCTCCTTCATTAAAACAATATCTTCTCGCTGGGTCTCAAATAATGTCCTATCAAAATGGCGCTGTGTACGCCGAAGCATTAGTACAAAGAAATCAAATACGAGACACCGTCAATAACCTCTTTGATCATTTTGACATTCTAATCAGTCCCACAACCCCTACAACAGCATTCGAATTTGGCACTTTTTCACGGAGCACTTCGCCACCCATTAACCACAATACTCACCCTTTCAATCTATCTGGCCATCCTGCAATTAGCATTCCCTGTGGATTTGAAAACGGGCTCCCAATAGGACTCCAAGTTGTTGGAAAGTATGGAGATGAGTATCTATTGTTAGACATTGCAGAGGTACTTCTCAATTATCTCAAAAACTAGGCAATACTGTTTCAGAAAAAATTTCCAAATTACGAATCAACTCATCCACATCATTTGCAGCAAACATAATTGCAGGAAAATGGGTCACTCCCACTTCCTGATATTGATCAATCTTCTCAATAATTTCCGCCGAATCTCCTACTAATGTTACATCCAATAGTGCATCAAATTCTTGGTCTTTTAATGTAGACTGTATCAACGATCTCATATGCTCAAATACCTGGGATGATTCAAAATTCTTCTTCGCAGTATCTGAGCTTTTATCGATACAACAAACCAGTTGAGGGGCAACATCAATTTCTTTTGGATTTCGGCCAACTTCCCCACAGAATTCCTTTATCTGCCCACTTCTCTCTTTAATTTCATTTGGGGTCAATGCAAAGGGTAGCCATCCATGTCCCCATTTAGCAGCCCGCCATATGGCCTTTGGATGATTCCCTCCCACATATACTGGCAACGGGCTCTGAATTGGTCTAGGGTGCAAGTCTATCTCTTCAAATTCGACGTGTTTCCCACTATATGATGTTGGACCTTCTAACAGTTTACTTAATGCTTCCATTGATTCATCCATGATCTCGCCTCTACTAGCCTCTTCATTGGGCCTAATTGATTCAAACTCTTCTCTATAGGCACCGATTCCCACTCCAAATAATAATCTCCCCTTCGATAATACGTCTAATGTCGCGGCTTGTTTAGCAACCCAAACCGTATCTCTAAATGGTAACACGGTAACTGCAGTGTTCAATCGAATTTCCTCTGTTTTTCCAGCTATGTATGCAAAAGTTCCAAACGACTCATAAAACCTTGGAAGGATCTCCCATGATCTTTTAACATATTCTTGTGCTACAATATGGTCATTTCCACCCACTGAATCAAATTCCAACCTTTCAGCTTCACATGCTATTTTAACCAATCCTTCAGGATCGCAAAACGGGACTGGGTACATCATGCCTTCCATCCCCGTTGGAAAACCAACTCCAAATTTAGTTTGATTCATAATAATACGTCCACCGCTACTCATATAAGTGTCGTCAAACTATCTATATCCTATGCCTCGCGACCTAAGAGATTTTATAAATAATCTTTCTGAAAATGCACCATCTGAAATAGTCGAAATTGATAAAGAGGTAGATCCCACTTGGGAAGTCACCTCTATCGCCCGAAAACTTCAGTCAGAGGGCCAATTTCCCTTGCTACTTTTCAACAATGTTCTTGGAAGCTCTCATAAGTTAGTCACTAATGTACATGCAACCCGAACCAAGCTAGCATATGGTCTAGAATCACCAGAGGTTGCTCCTCGAAACCTTTTACAAAGATATATGGAATTAACCGGAAAACCCGCAAAACCCATTATAGTAGACAATAAAGATGCACCAGTCAAACAGAATATCAAAACGGGAAAAGACGTAGACTTAACCGAATTACCTCTAGTCCAACACAATGAACTTGACAACGGACTCTACATAGATGCAGGAATCTTGTGGGTCTTCGATAAAGAAACACAGACATATAATGCTGGAATTTATCGACACCAATTACACGAACCAAATCTTTTAGGAGTTTATGCTGGTGCAGGTCAACACCTTGCACATCTAATGCGAAGTGCAGAGCGCGAAAATACCCCTCTAGAAGTTGCCATCACTGTTGGAACTCATCCTTATTTAACCATAGGATCTACAACTAGAATCGACCGAGAAGCAGATGAACTAGAGGCGATAAGTGGATTGATAAACGAAGCCGTTGGATCTCCTATGCAAACTGTCCAATGCGAGACTATCGATCTACAAATTCCCGCCAATTCTGAATTTGTAATTGAAGGAAAAATTCTTCCAAACGTGCTTAGAACCGAAGGCCCATTCGGCGAGTATCCTTGGACCTATGGCCCTAGTAGAACCAACCGTGTCATCGAAGTAACTGCAATTTGTCACCGGGATGACCCCATTCACGAGACCATTTTCGCGGCCCATCCTGACCACAATCTTTGCGGTGTCCTCGGTGTCGAACGGCAATTATACGAACGAGTGAATCGAGTTTCCCGCGTCCGAGAAGTACGAATGCCCATGCATGGGTGTTGTAGATTTACTGGTTTTGTCTCTATCAATAAAGAAGTCGACGGTGAGGGAAAATATGCAGTTCTTGCAGCTTTGGCAGCTGACCACTTCTTAAAGAACGTCGTCGTCGTCGATGAAGATATAGATGTATTTGATGACAACGAAGTTTTATGGGCACTTTGGTCTCGTACTCACATGGACCGGGATGCTGTTATCATTCCTCATTCCTTTGCAGATCCCCTAGTTCCGTCCACTTATACTGCAGACCAGCTAGAAACAAGAAGGACCGATTGGGATGAACAAATAGTAGATCAAGCCTATCTACCAAATCCCGATACACTCGATACCAAATTTGGTGTTAATGCCACTAAACCCATTACCACTCAGTGGCCAAAACGCCCAGAACCTCCCGAAGTATGGAAAGATTTGGACCTCTCCGAATACATCGATGGATGGGCTAATTAGAAATCAAGCTTCCTAAAGCTTATTATCTTTACAAAAAGTATCCTATATAATATGACCTCTGAGACAACGTATCACCGTCCAGATTCCCTCGATCAAGCATGTAACTTATTATTGGAAAACCCCGAAGCAATCTTGTTATCTGGATGTCAGTCACTAGGACTTCTCTCCAAAGAAGGTATAGTTTCTTTAGACACTATCATTGACCTAAACCGAATTTCAGAACTACGTGAAATTTCATATAATGAGGGATCTCTCCACATAGGCGCCCTCACCACTCATCGAGACATTGAAACATCACAAACGATCCAAACAAATCTCCCTATTCTTTCTACAGCAGCAAAACAAATAGCAGACGTACAAATCCGAAATGCGGGCACCATCGGAGGTGCATGTGCCTATGCCGATCCAACTGCAGACTATCCCCCTGTGTTAATGGCAACCAACGCCACAGTCCATTCTGTATCTGCAACAGATTCCTTCGAATATACGACCCGTGATGGTTTTTTTGTCGACTACTACCAAAGTGCAATTGGACCTGAAGAAATAATCACCTCCCTCAATATCCCCATCTCTAAAAATGCTGGTTATGGATTTGAAAAATTAGCATACAGAAAGAACGACCGTGCAATTGTCAACGTGGCCGCTATTCTAGAAACTAAAAATGGAAAATGCACAAGATCTGACATATGTGTAGCTGGAGTGTGGGACACCCCGCTAATCGCCAATGAAGCGATGGAATTCTTACTCGGGACTCAACTGACCGATGATGATCTATCCCAAGCAAGCACGATAGTACAAGATGAAATTCTTGTTTGCGATGACCCTTTGATCTCCGTTGAGTATAGATCTGCAATGGTCGGAGTCCTTAGTAAAAAGGCTCTTATAATGGCCAGGGAGGATTTACCATGATTCTAAACTTCAAAGTAAACGACACAACACACGAAATCAACATCGACCCCTCAATGCCTCTAGCAGACGTTTTACATGATACATTGGGCTATAAAAGCGTCAAACAATCGTGTTCAACTGGAATTTGCGGCGCGTGCACAATCAGAATCGACGGAGAGGCCAGAAAATCGTGTCTCCACATGGCCGGGCAGGTAGCAGATTCTGACATTTCAACCGTAGAGGGACTTTCTAAAAATGGCTTATTGTCTCCTCTCCAAGAGGCATTCATTGAGAATTTCTCTTTCCAATGTGGATTCTGTACTCCCGGATTCCTTATGTCCACTGCTGCTCTTTTAGATGAGAACTCAAATCCGTCCGACGAAGAAGTCCGGGATTCATTACATGGAAATATCTGCCGTTGTACAGGATATCTAGCAATTCTCGATGGGGTCAAAGATGCAGCGAAAAGGATGAACGAAGGGAGTAGTTAAATGAGCGAAAATACGACAGAAGGCACTCCTCGCGCACATGGCATTGGCCAAAGCATCCTCCGAGAAGACGGGCCAGTAAAAGTCACTGGAAAGGCTGAATTTACATACGATGTTGATTTTCCAAACATGCTTCATGCACGTTTTGTAAAAAGCCCTCATGCCCATGCAAATATCATTGAAATTGATACAAGTAAGGCAAAGGAAATTCCGGGTGTTCATGCAGTACTGACTCAAGCAGATTTCCCGGATGTCAAATTTGGAGACGGTGTCCACGACCAAACGTGTCTTGCCGAGGACCGAGTGCTGTTTGAAGGACAGTTTGTTGCCGTTGTTGCAGCAGAAACAAAGAAGTTAGCAGAACAGGCAGCAAATGCAGTTCGGGTAAAATACGAACGCCTACAACCCATCGTCGACGGGGATGAAGCATTTAGAAAAGATCCGCCCGTAGTTGTTCATCCTGATTTACACAACTATGAGGTGGCAGAAGTCCTTCCGCCCACATTCATTAAAGACCGTCCAAACGTGTACCAACATTATGTGGTCCGACATGGGGATACAGAAGTGGGGTTCGAACAGGCAGATTATGTCTATGAGGATGAATACAAAACTGCTCCGTTACAACACGCCCCAATGGAGCCACATTTGGTTGTTGCAAAACCTGAAGGAAATGGAAATCTCACACTCTGGTCTTCGTGCCAGGCACTTCATAAAATTCGATA
>NZ_WTZR01000016.1:0-15204 GCF_009889665.1 Candidatus Hikarchaeum yamanae
GCAGGAGAATTTGGTAAGTTTTATCAAGGAAGTGAACTGAGTTATTGACGTTCGTGTATTAAATTACATACATCACGGATGATGAAGTGAAATCCATGCTTGAAATTATATTAGACTTACTCGCAAATAATGCTGTACTGCTCCAAGAACACGTATCCACTGACGTTGCTGCGTTCCCGCCTAAAGCCGCCGCCGCCCTGGGGGTTGGCCTCGCTGCTTTGGGGGCGGGTATTGCAGAACGTGGTATTGGTGCCGCAGCGGTTGGGGCAATAGCTGAAGATCGAGAGTTCTTCGGAATAGGTCTCGTCATGACTGTGTTGCCAGAGACATTAGTTATCCTCGCACTAGTGGTTATATTCCTAGTGTGAAAAGGTAAGATAGTAATGAGTCTCGAAACTGTCGTTGAGGATATCCGAGAGAAAGCCCGGGGAGATGCTGAGAGGATCCTCTCTGAATCAGATGCAGAAGGAAAGGAAATTATAGATAAAGCGAGAAAAGAAGCTTCCGTGAATAGAGCTGTAGGAAAAGAAGAAATAAGCCGCAAGATAGAATTGGAAAAAGAACAAAAATTCTCAAGTACGAATTTAGCAGCGAAACAAAAAACACTTGAAAAGAAACGAGATCTTTTGGAATTAGTTCGACAAGAGATAGAGAATGAAATTTCGCAAATAAAGGGAAAAGAGAGAGAAGAATTGACGGGGAAATTAATCGAGTCTTCGGTAAAAGAATTCATCGATGTGAAAGACGTAGTTGTTTATGGTAATGTGGAAGACGAAAAACTCCTCAAATCTTTATTAAAGAAACACAAGGGTGTGAAATATGGAGGAGAATATGAATGTATAGGAGGAGTAGTTATGGAGAGTGAATCTGCTCGGATGAGAGTGAACAATACATTCGATTCGATTATTGAAACGGTGTGGACAGAAGAGCTGAAAAACATAAGTGAACTTTTATTTGGATCAAATCAATGAGCAGCTCTGAAACAGGGAATTATGAATATGTATCGGCCCGAGTTAGATCCCGCCGGGCATATTTATATGGAGATGAAGAGTATCGGAAATTCGTTCGCATGGGCCCGGGGGAAATTTCTAGATATATGGAAGAGACAACTTATGCCCGGGAAGTGAACGAATTTGGTGCTAGGTACAAGGGGGTGGACCTAATAGAATACGCATTGAATCACAATCTTGCAAGTCAATTTGAGGATTTACTGCGGTGGTCAGAAGGGGAATTGTATGAACACATATCTCGATATTTGAGAAAATTTGATTCGTGGAACGTGAAGACTATTCTTAGGGGAATATATGCAAAAGAGGATGTTGAGAGGATTAGAGATGACCTTATTCCCGCGGGTGAGTTTAAGAGTGACTTCCTAGAACAATTGATTGGAACAAACGATATAGAAGAATTTGTAAATTTACTAGAAGGGACTATGTTTGGTGAAGCGTTGGGGAAGGGCCTCAGGGAATATGAAGACACGGGACTGTTAGTTTCACTAGAGAATGCAATAGATAGATGTTATTATCAGCAGCTTCTCAAGAAAATAGAAGTGGTGGAAGATCCATCTGTGGTGTTATATACAGACTTCCTACGTGCAGAAATAGATTTTAAAAATGTGATGAATGCACTTAGAATTGCACATAGTGGGTCTGAAATTCCAATTGCAGAATATTACATACACGGTGGGAAGCAGTTTACATCTGCGAAGTTGGCATCCTCCATGAAGAATTTGGATGAGATGATAAACATGATACGTGAATCGAAGTATGGTGAACAGCTTTCTAGGGCAATTGAAAAATTAGAAGATACAGATAGTTTGATTAGTTTCGAACATGAGCTAGAAGCCGTATTGTTAGAATATTGTGACCGTTTGTCCCACGTATACCCATTGAGTATTTGTCCAGTGATTGCGTTTGTGCTTTCAAAGGAGAAAGAAATGGAAAATGTCCGGGCGATTGCAAGAGGAAAAGAAGCAGGACTTTCGCCTGAGGAAATAGAAAAACAACTGGTGATTTCATGAGTCAAGAAATTGCAGTAATAGGAAGTCCAGAATTCACAACGGGATTCAAGCTTGCAGGAGTTAGACGGAATGAAAGTATTCAAGAGGATGAGAAATCCCAGAAACTTGATGCAGTAATAGAAGACGTATTGGTGGATAGTGAGATAGGTATTATTGTTATGCATCAAGAGGATCTGGCATACTTGTCACGAGGAGTAAGGAAATTAGTAGAAGAGAGTGTAGAGCCTACAGTCGTGACTTTAGGTAGTGTAGAATCTAGTGGTTTAAGAGACCAAATAAAACGTGCCATAGGTATTGATTTAATGAGTGATTAAAAAATGAGTCAAGCAAAAGAGAAAACTATCGAAGATGGAATTATAAAAAGAGTAAGCGGGCCAGTCGTTTCTGCGGCAGGTCTAGACGCTAAGATGAATGATATGGTTTATGTAGGTGATGAAGGATTGATGGGAGAAGTGATTAGAATAAAAGATGATTTAACAACTATACAAGTTTATGAAGAAACATCAGGAGTTTCTCCAGGAGAACCGGTAGAAAATACAGGAGAACCACTATCAGTGGATCTTGGTCCGGGTATGTTAAATTCAATCTATGACGGAGTCCAACGTCCTTTGGCTGTTTTGGAAGGCCAACTAGGTGCGTTTCTGGATAGAGGGGTGGATGCTCCAGGGATTGATTTAGAAAAAAAGTGGGGATTTAAACCGACTGTTAAAAAGGGTGATGAAGTAAATCCAGGAGATATTATTGGAACAGTCCAAGAGACAGAAAGTATAGAACACAAGGTCATGATTCCTCCAAATTTTGTGGGGGGAAAAGTTGTTGGAATACAAAAGGGAGAACACACAGTAGTAGATGAAATATGTGAGTTGGATTCTGGTGAAAAAATAACTATGCGTCAGAAATGGCCAGTTCGTTCTCCTAGGCCCACCAAACAGAAGCACACTCCAACCATACCATTAGTCACCGGCCAGAGAATTTTGGATGGCCTATTCCCGATAGCAAAGGGAGGAACTGCAGCTATTCCAGGGCCATTTGGATCTGGAAAAACAGTGACACAGCATCAACTTGCTAAATGGTCTGATGCAGACATAATAGTATATGTAGGATGTGGAGAAAGGGGAAACGAAATGACAGAAGTTATTGAAGTGTTTCCAGAATTGGAAGATCCTAAAACAGGGAAAGCACTGATGTCCAGAACCTGTTTAATTGCGAATACATCGAATATGCCTGTTGCCGCTCGAGAATCCTGTGTATATACAGGAGTTACTATCGCAGAATATTATCGAGATATGGGATATGATGTTGCAGTGATGGCTGATTCGACATCGAGATGGGCTGAAGCTATGCGTGAAATTTCAAGTCGGTTGGAGGAGATGCCAGGGGAAGAAGGGTATCCTGCATATTTATCTGCACGTCTATCGGCATTTTATGAACGCGCAGGATTATTTACAAATTTGAATGAAACTGCAGGTTCGATATCTATTGTGGGAGCAGTTTCGCCCCCAGGAGGAGATTTCTCAGAACCTGTTACACAAAATACATTGAGAATTGTAAAAACATTTTGGGCGCTGGATGCGAGTTTGGCAGAGCGCAGACACTTCCCTGCCATTAATTGGAATGAATCATATTCATTGTACCGAAACCAACTCGATCCATGGTTACGTGAGAATGTAGAAGATGATTGGCCAGATGTTCGTCAATGGGCGGTGACTACACTTGCAGAAGAAGCTAAATTGCAAGAGATAGTTCAACTCGTTGGGAAAGATGCATTGCCAGAGGATCAACAATTGACATTGGAAGTTGCTAGGTATCTAAGAGAAGGGTTCTTACAACAAAATGCGTATCACGATGTGGACACATACTCAGAACCCGGAAAAACGTATCTGACATTTAAGGCGATACAAACGTTTAACGACGAGGCGTTTAAAGCATTATCAGGAGGAGCGTCTATTGAACAAATCCAGGCAATCGAAGCAGTTCCTAGATTGAATCGGATAGGGACCGCTTCAGAGTATGGAGAGTTCATAGAACAATTGGAAAAGGAGATTACAGATCAGCTAAAGGAGTTGTACTAAAATGAAAGAATATCAAACGATTAACGAAGTGAGTGGTCCATTGGTTTTTGCAGAGATAGATGAACCAATTGGATATGGAGAAATGGTAGAAATTGAACTAAGTGGAAGGGGTATGAGACGTGGGCAGGTGTTAGAATCTACAGATAAATTTGTAGCCATTCAAGTTTTTGAAGGCACCACAGGTATTGATAAAAAGTGTTCAGTTAGATTTTTAGGTGAAACTTTAAAAATGCCAGTAACAGGGGATTTGTTAGGTCGTGTGTTGGATGGGTCGGGGCAACCTATAGATGGTGGTCCAGAAATTGTACCAGAAGATCGTAGAGACATAGTAGGAACTGCGATTAACCCATACGCTAGAGAGTACCCAAGAGAATTCATTCAGACAGGGATTTCATCGATTGATGGGATGAACACATTAGTCAGAGGGCAAAAACTTCCACTATTCAGTGGGGCAGGATTGCCACATAATGAAATAGCACTACAAATAGCTAGACAAGCTACTGTTCCAGAAGAAGATGCAGGGGATGGCGGTTCAGAGTTCGCAGTTGTGTTTGCCGCAATGGGAATAACGGCTGAAGAAGCCAATGAGTTTATGGATGATTTTGAGCGCACGGGTGCACTTGAACGGTCGGTCGTGTTTCTCAATCTAGCAGATGACCCAGCGGTGGAAAGGACCATCACACCTAGATTGGCATTAACAACTGCAGAATATCTTGCGTTTGACCTTAACTACCATGTGTTGGTTATTTTGACAGATATGACGAATTACTGCGAGGCCCTCAGAGAAATTGGAGCTGCTAGAGAAGAAGTTCCAGGTAGGCGAGGATACCCAGGATACATGTATACCGATTTATCGATGTTATACGAGCGTGCTGGGAGAATAGAGGGGGTAGAGGGTTCGATCACACAAATTCCGATTTTGACAATGCCAGGAGATGACGATACCCACCCAATTCCAGATCTTACAGGGTATATCACAGAGGGTCAGATTTATGTAGATCGTGAACTTCACTCGAAGGGGGTTGCACCTCCGATCAATGTGTTGCCATCGTTGAGCAGATTGATGAGTGAGGGTATAGGAGAAGGGTTGACTAGAAATGATCATAGTAATGTTTCGGATCAGTTGTATGCAGGATATGCAGAAGGAAGAGATCTCCGAGCTCTCGTGAATATCGTTGGTAGAGAAGCACTTTCAGAGAGGGATAACACATATCTGGATTTTGCAGATAGATTTGAAAGAGAATTTGTCCAGCAAGGTTACGAGACTGGAAGAACGATTGTAGAAACACTTAGTGTGGGGTGGAATTTACTGTCAATGCTACCGAAAACGGAGTTGAATCGAATTGATGAATCATATATAGAGAAATACTATGAAGAGAATCCAGAGAGTTCCAAAGTAGAGGGATAAATAAAAATGTCAGAAGACGTCAAACCAACCCGAAAAAATTTGCTTCGAGTCAAAGATAGAATTAAACTATCCGAGAGGGGACACAATACTTTAGAGCAAAAACGTGACGGGTTGATTATGGAGTTTATGGGTATTTTAGAAAATGCAAAGGGTGTTAGAGAGGAATTATCACAAGCATACACAGAAGCCCAGAGTACTATGAATATGGCACGGGCGATGGAGGGAGACATTGCAGTTAGAGGTGCTGCAGAGGCTTTGAAAGAACACCCGGAGATAGATGTTGAGTCGAAAAATATAATGGGTGTGGTTGTACCACAAATAAAATCTAATAAAGTGAGAAAAACTATTGATCAAAGAGGGTACGGATTGTTGGGAACAACCGCTAGAATAGATGAAAGTGCAGATTCATATGAGAGACTCTTAGATTCGACGATTTTGGCAGCAGAAGTTGAGACTGGAATGAGAAAGTTGCTAACAGAAATTGAGATTACCAAGAGACGTGTGAATGCACTAGAATTCAAAGTTCTTCCAGAACTATATCAAATCCGAAAATTCATTGAACAAAAACTTGAAGAGCAAGAGAGGGAAGAAATATTTCGATTGAAGAAAATTAAAGGTAAGAAGGGAAGAGAAAGTTCAGGAGATACGTAAAAGAGTTTTTTGTGTCGATGTGTGTGGAATAGATGAAGTGTTCTGAGTGCCATATTAAAATGGGATCGTCTAGGACTCCGGAAGTGGTGATAAACATAAAGAAAGAATTTGAAGAATATGTTTCTGTGTGCCCTAGATGTTTTAACATAGTCCAATCGAGTTTTATTGAAGAGGTTATAAAATTAGAGGAGATCGATAGAGAACTTCCCAAAGGAGAAATTGGAATGGTAATGGCGATTGGAATTGGATGGTTGATGGAATCACTAGTATTGAATAAAAATGAAATCGTGGGCATTTTTGAGCATATAATAGATGAAGGTAAAGATCCATGGATAATTTTAGAAAAACTATCGCGATCTAGTACTACAAATGTGAAAAAAAATGTCAATAAAGCTAGATTGCAACTTGAACAACTAATAAGATAATTTGGCTAGAGTGTAGGTAATGACTTTTATCTCTCCCGCAGATGGAGAGATATGGAATTTCAAATGTTTGTTCTTACTGTTCATTATTGCAGGGTCGATAGCATTAATTACTGCAGCAGGTTCATTCGTGGCTGAGAAAGGGAGAGAGTGGCACGCTCGAGTTGGAAAAATATATTCCTTTGCGACTGGCTAGAATAACATTTTGGACTAGAAAGGTATAACGATGGAAAAATTACTCCTCCGTAGCGTCAGGACAGGGATTCGAACCCTGGATCCCGTGAGGGAACACGCTTTCCAGGCGTGCGCCTTACCGCTCAGCCATCCTGACCCATTCAGAATATCCCTATGCAATGAATTAAAAACTTCCCATCTGTTTTTTGAAGGGAAACTAAGTTAATTTTTACCCGCAATGGCTTCAATTTCGATTTTTGCACCCCCAGGAAGTCGGCAAACTTCAAACGCACTTCTTGCAGGTGGGTCCGTATGGAAATATTCGGCGTAAGTGGCATTCATTTCTGCAAAATCGTCGATATTTTCGAGAAACACAGTTGTTTTCAATACGTCGGAAAGGTCCAATCCTTCTTCTGAGAGTATGTGTTTAATATTTTCAATGCATACTTGTGTCTGAATTTGGATTGAGTCAGATAGGTGGGAGGTTCCATCTGCAGTTTTGGCTATTTGTCCTGCAGTGAAAATGATATTTCCATGAGCAATTCCTTGGCTATATGCCCCAGCGGGTGCTGCGGCTTTTGATGAATTTATAACACGTCTCATGAATCAAAGGTTTACGCCGGAGGGAGATAAGTAGATCAGAATGAAAGTTCAAGTAAATTATATCACTATCTTTGGTCGATTGGGATATATTTTGAATCTAAGGGTCCCGTGTAGTTCGCTCGTGGTCGAATGAGTCTGTTTTCAGAGTATTGTTCTATAACATGGCCGACCCACCCTCCAATGCGGGAGAGAGCAAATATGGGAGTGTATAGATCAATAGGAATGCCCATTTGGTAATATGCAGATGCTGAATAGAAATCCACATTTGAGGCTAATCTTTTTTCTTGGTCCAGGTAATCCTCTATAGATACACTGTATTCATGCCAACGGCTGTCTCCAGCTGCAGTTCCTAATTCTTCCGACATAGCACCAAGAATTGTTGCGCGTGGATCTTTTGTTTTATAAACGCGGTGTCCGAACCCAGGGATTTTCTTCCCTTTTTCGAGCTGTTTTTTCACCCATGTGATAGGATCACTGTTACTTGCATCGATTTCTAACAGCATCATCATCACTCGTTGGTTTGCCCCACCGTGGAGTGGACCGGCAAGCGTTCCAATGGCGCTCGTGATGGCACTATGTATATCAGATAGTGTGCTGACAGTTACCCTTGCTGCAAATGTTGAGGCATTTATTCCGTGATCACAATGTAAAATTAAAGCAGTATCTAATGTGTTTGTTTTTGTTTCGTCGGGTTCGCTTGCGGTTAACATATATAAGAAGTTAGCAGCGTGGCTCAGGTCCTTTCGAGGGGGTATGATTTTTTCTCCATTTCGGGCCCGGTCGAACGCGGCTAAAATCGTGGGCATTTTTGCGGTTATGTGGATGCCTTGTTGTAGAACCAAGGTTGGGTCAATGGGAGATTCCACATTTGATTCATATCCAGATAGCATGGAGACTATAGTTCGGAGCGCGGCCATGGGGGTTTCATCTTGGTTGGCTAACTCTACAATAGTCTGTAGAACACCATCTGGCAATTCGCGGTTATTTTTGAGATTGTCAGAGAATTCTGTTAACGATTTTGAATCGGGTAAGGTTCCGTTCCAAAGTAAATATAACACCTCTTCAAAGCTTGATTTTTCTGCCAATTCTTCTATAGAATATCCTCTGTAAATCAAGATTCCTTTGATTCCGTCTATGTAACTCAAATCGGACTCGGTTACGACAACTCCCTCGAGTCCACGTTTAATGGGAGTATCAGGCATGTTGACTTCAGAGGCGTTCATCGGTGATAATCTAATGGTATATTGATTCTATCGTAATAAGGATCTGTCTTTCGTTATTCGACGTATATCGAGGTTCGAATCGACAAGGAACATTGTGTGAGGGGAATTATATTCTCGAAATAATCCTTTTGCTCTCTGAATTCTAAATTAGAATCAAATGGATCCTGGTGATGTTGAGTATGAGCCGGTAAGTGTCAAGTTGGTTTTGGCGGAAATGAAAGATACATCAGAATTGATAATAGATTTGGCGTATTCGGCTGTGTTACATGGGAGCGAAGAACTTGCAGAGGAAGTTCTAGAGCTAGAAGCCCACATGGATATTTTACAGCTCAGGGCGAGGATGGGTTTGTTATTAGCAGCTAGAACACCAGAAGATGCGGAGGCGTTGGCCCCGGTTCTTGGGGTCGTAGGAGCTGCAGAAAAAATTTCAAACGCTGCGGGTGAAATAGCTCACGCTGTTTTATCAGAAAGTGGAATTCCAGATGAGATCAAGGGTGCATTGCCAGACGCGATTGAAACTATCGCACGTGCAGAAGTGCACAAAAAATCTCCATTTTGTAATTCGTCTTTAGGAAAATTAAATCTAGAAACAGATACAGGAATTAGAATTATTGGTATACGAAGGAAGGGGAATTGGGTATACAATCCAGGTCCAAAAGAGAAACTTCGTGCAGATGATGTGATTCTTTTAAGAGGTCCAGAAGAACGTCTTGTGGAGGTGTATGAAAATGCAACTAAAACAGCTTATGAATTGCCTACATATACAGAACCAGATTTAGTTGATTTAGAGAGGGCAGTGGACTCGATTGTATTGATGAAAAATATGAGTGAACTTGCAGTAGATCTAGCATACGGGGCGGTCTTGTTTAACTCAGAAGATGTAGCAGAGGAAGTGTTTGAACTAGAAGCTGAAGTTGATGCGTTGCAATCTAGATTCGAAGCTTGGACTCTTCGGGCCGCAGCTAGTGTTAAAGATCCAATCCGCCTTAGAGGGTTGGTGCATCTTGCACGTGCCACCGAAGAAATTTCAGATGCCGCGTTGGAGATAGCAGATGGAGTATTGAGAGGTTTAGCTGCGCACCCAGTAGTGGCAGAAGCCGTTCAGGTTTCCGATGAAATTATTGTCAGAATTACATTAGAACCTGGTTGTGATTTGAATGGAAAAACACTAGGAGAATGTGAACTGTCATCTGAAACGGGGATGCGGGTTTTAGCTATTCGTCGTGCTAATAATTCAGAGTGGCTTTTGTCGCCGAATTCTGGAACGGGGCTTGAAGAAGGAGATGTGTTGGTCGCAAAAGGAACTCGATTAGGTGCAGAAAGAATTGTTGCATTAGTTTCTTGAATTCTGTATAGATTCGTTTTTTATGGATTTGAGTAGAGATCTAATGCCTAGAATGAAAACAATTAAAATAGCAATGCAAAAGGCAAGAACTAGTGACAATAGAAAGAAAAGTGTAGGATTTCCCCTTGTGTCTAAATTAGGCCCCATTATTTCATTGATTCGATAGAAATATGCAAATCCAGAAATCAAGATCCCGATGGTTAGACCGATGGGGAGATTCCTACGGAGTTCGATGAGTTCTATAAACCTTTTTTTTGTGTGCTTGGTGTTTTTAGATTGTTTTTGCACAGGGGTAAGATGTAGTTCCCCCGGAAAATATCTTTTCGTTTGAGAAGTGGACTGTTGGAATGGTTAAATCTCAGGGTGGGACATTGAATCGAATCCGCCTCGAATTAATGGTTTTGCGAGATGTCTTCTTGCACAGGGGGGGACTTCATACCAACCTATATGTATAGCTCTAGGGTAATGTACGTGGAGTTTGTGAGAACTTTTTGTCCCACAGTTTCGGCATCTATATCCCTGAGATCTTCCGGAGCTTTCCATTCGGTCGTTGCAAATAGTGCAGATTGGATTTTCGGTTTTAGTAGTGACTAAGTTTCTGACAGCAAATTTTTCAAGTTTGAGAGTTCCATTGGTTACTTCACCGCATGCAGTGAGTTCATCACCGCAATCGAGGTTTCGTACATAGTTACGGAATTGCTTTGTTGGTTCGAACGCAGAACATAATATTTCCTTAGATTCTCCTTGTAGTTTAAAGAAGACATGACCTCCCTCTATCGTATAGGGTTTTGAAGAAACTATTCCATCTACAGAATAGGAGTGCCCTTCTTCTAGAAACCCTATCTGTCCTGGTTGAATGTGGGCATCGGTTCCTTGATTGGTGGTAAATACTGTACCGCAGGTAGGAGGTTCAGATTTTATTTTTTTTGCCATTTCTTCAACGGCATAGGGGGTTTCTCCACGAATTCCATACAAAACGGGGCAGGGTGTTCGAGGGACGCAGACTGGATAGTCTCCGTTTTTATCGAAGCTATCCCATACGGATGGATAAAATTCGTTTGAGGCTTCAAAAACGGAATTGGGATCTACGGTTCGTTTGGTTCCCCAGAGAGTTTTGTCTCGGTAAGTTATGTATTCATAAGTCCACTCATTCAGCGCGTTGTGTGCCCCGATTGCAGCTAATGCGCCGATGAGACCCCTCCCTCCGTTCCAGCTAGAACTTAAGTAGCCATTCTCTTCAATTAAATCTACTGCTGTTTCTTTTTCATGGAGGCTCCTGATGGCATTAAGGCTAAATTCAGAAATGGTTTTCGGAATAGCATCAAAGGTACTTGGTGCCACTACCAGGCCTGGTTGAGCATGGGGATCTGAAAGTTCCGCTAGTTCATTTATAATATCAACTGCTGTTTCAAATGCAGTGGTGGTGGCGCAGGTTGTAGAGATAGCAACCGCAGCGTTTCCCCTAGTTTTGTGTATTACCCCGGGGTTTAATCTTATGAGCATTAATTTTGCAGATTCGTCTTGTAACTGTTGTGCGATTTGAAATGCAACATAAGTGGTGCACATTCCATGATCCCTAGAATCGGTGTCATCAACGCCTAAGATGGTCATTAATCCTTACTTTGTTTGGAGAAGAATAACCCTTCTTTTGGAATATTACTACATATGCAGCTATACACAACAGCTATATCTAATTACAGTCCTAGGACATACCGTAGCATACATGTCCCGAGATGTATTAATTGACAACATAATTTCCATGCTTTTGGATGCAGGTTTTATTGTTAGTGAGAGGTGTGTTATTCGGCCAAAAAGCTTTGATATTGCTGCTAGAAGGGAGGAGCAAATATTCTTGATAAAGGTACTTGGAAACGTTGATGCGTTCAACCGAGATACAGGAATGGCGATGCAAGATCTTGGAATTCATTTGAGTGCGAAACCTCTTGTGATATCACTCCATACTAGGGACAAAAAATTGGAACCGGGGGTGGTATACTTGAGACATGGAGTCCCAGTTATCAGTCCAGATACAGCGTACGACTTATTCGTGGAAGAAATTCCACCGTTGATATATGCAGCTCCAGGGGGACTGTATGTGCCTATTGATGGGGACTATTTATCCAAAGTACGAGGGGAATTGAAATGGAGTCTTGGAAAGCTTGCAATGATTTTGGGCGTATCACGACGAACGGTTTCAAAATATGAGAGTGGGATGGATGCAAGTATCGAAGTTGCCATTCGACTAGAAGAATTGTTTGGATCTAGAGTTACTATTCCAATAGATATTTTTAATCAAGATTCTGCTGAGACGGGCGTAGATTCTTTAGAAAATAAACAAGAAACTGCTCGATATGGAGATGAGATGATAGACGCATTGACTAGATTTGGATTCATAGTCCACCCGACGGATCGTGCTCCGTTCCAAACGGTAAGTGAACATTCTAGTGATGCAAATAGAGTTTTAATAACAGGGTATTCTCAGCTCACTAAAACGGCTATTAAACGTGCGAAAATTATGGGTTCTATTGGGTATGTAACGAAGACTCAATCTATTTATTTTGTAGATAGCAACGTGAAGCAAAAGTATGTTGAAGAAACTATACTGATAGGGAAGAATGAAATCGATGCTCTTGATGGTCCAGAGGCATTTAACGAGTTGCTCCGAGAAAAGATGTAACTGAGATCTATTGGGAACGGAGTATGTTGGCATGTTTAATTAAAGATTCGGAGAAGGGGGATAGTGTGAATCCAAATTCTTTGTGTGCACGACCATTGGAGATATCAAATTGGAATAGTGGGTTTTTGGCGGGGTCAGAGATCAGATTTCCATTTAGCACGGAATTTACTTCTGCTGCTATTTCGGATATGGAAAGAAGATGCCCCCCCGTATTATAGACATTAGAAGATAGAGTTTTTGCCAAAGTTATTTTGGTAAATAAATCTACAACATCATCTACATATATGAGACCGAATGTAGAGTCGGGATGCATGGGAACATGGGTAGTTTTGCCGTTGATAGCATCCTCAATGAAACTACAGGCCCAAGGTACTCCAGTGGTCCTTCCAGGTCCAAAAATAAAACTGGGTCGGATGGCACATACATCTAATGATTCGCGAGAAGCATACAGGAGAGCCTGGTATTCATTGAAATGTTTGAGGGCGTTATAATAAGATCCATCAAAAGAGGAATAGGGAGAATAGGGTCGAGGATATTCTTCAGTTACAACAAGTCCTGGTTCATAATCGATGGAACTGTACACCCCAAGTGTACTTGCCCATATGACGCGAGAGACATCTGCAGCTACAGATGCGCGAAAGACATTGTCCATACCAAGTATATTGACACGTAAAGTTCGGTTGAGATCTTGAAGGCATGCATTTCTTCCCACGAGATATGCGAGGTTGATAACTCTGTCGGGTTCGAATCTCTGGATGGTTTCAGAGACGTCGGTGAAATTTGATACATCTCCTTGTACCATGGTTGCACCAGGTAAATCTGGTGTGAGTTCCATGTTAAGATCCATGCAGACTATAGATTCACCTTCGTGGAGCAAGTGGGGGGCGAGGTTTCTTCCTACTAATCCCGATGAACCGATGATTAGAGTGGCCATTAGAAGGTATAAGATCTGATAGATATTAAAAAGGGGTGCAAGATATTATTAAAATATAATAGCTATGCGTGTAGCATGAAAAAGTGGGACAGATAATGCAGTATGAAAAGTAGTGCTATGATTCTTAGAATGATTTTTTCTTTAGATAGTTCAGAGAGGGAAGTATCAATTATTTTGGCAATGGTCGGTGTTAGATTTTCTTTGGCTTTGTTTAACAAGTGAGAGTAAGAATGGGCAGACCATTTTTGCATTTGTTCGTCTAACCGGTGTTGTAAATAGGATTGGTCGATGGATCCAGATTGAATTTTTGACAGGCAATCTTGACAAACTACAAGTAGATTATTAGCCTCGTGCGGGTGAGAGGGACCAATTGGTATTAATTGGTGAACATGGGGGCTGTCTAACCAAGTGAAACACCATTCACAATGTTGTTTTGCCCTTTCAAAATACAACCTATTGTTGAGATCGGTGGGAGAGATAGGTGAGTGGTTTTTAGCAGAGGTGGTGACGTTGAAAAAATCGCCTCCTTTGTATGTTTCATCATCAGTTCCCCAATGGATTTTTTTATTAAGTTTCTTTAATTTTGGAACATGTTTTGCACAATGAATATATGCTTCTTGGATATCGACTACGACCCAACGTTCGGGTTTTTTTCCATTTTTAGTCTGTACATTAGAAAAGGCTTCAGAGGGTAAATTGAAATTTTTTCGTACATATTGGTTTTCTTGAATACTAGCCCGACCATTTACATGGAGACCGACTGTGCTACCGAAAAAATCAACAAAAATCATGCCGATATGAGGATTTTCAAGAATATTTCCCAAACTAGCGTGAACCCCGTTTCCACGATATTCAGGATATGCTATAGTTTTAGAATCTATAATGCGCACGAAACCAATGGGGCCAGCACGAAAGGAACAATCAGACTCTCCGTTCGCGTCAGATGTTGCGATGAAAACCATTTCTTGTGCAGAGAGTAATTTTTTCATTCTATCGTTAAGATGGTCTAGCATCTGAGTTTCATAGAACGAATTTGCACGGTCGGTGTCGCCATATTCTTTTTGAAGAAGATGCTCACCGACAGAACCTGGTTTATTGGAAGTGGTTGTTTTTTTTGGTTGCATGATTCAATCAAATATCGTGTTTTGATAAAGTATTATTTTAATAGGGTCAGAAGTATATATAAATTATTTTTGGGATTTGGAAAACTAGAAAAATCGATATTCCTATTTAGGTACATAAGTTAGGGAAGGCATGGAAGTTTCACATACATGCCTTTGGGTTTCGGACTTAGAAGCTACGAAGGCATTTTATATCGATGCCATGGGATTGCACCACACTTGGGATTTTGTGGGAGGAGATGGGACAACTAGTTATTACGTTGCAGGAGATGGTGGTGTTGAAATCCAATTTAAATATAATGAGGAAGTAGGAGGTAAGACTCCAGGAGGGATTGATCACCTAGCGATTGTAATAGACAACGTGGATGAAAAATTCAAAGATATGGTTGATAAAACAGGGTGTAAAGTTGTTAGATCGGTATTCCAAAATGATACCATCAAGACAAGAGTTGCATTCATCGAAGATCCTGACGGATATGTAGTTGAACTATTACAACATTTGGACTAATTCGACTTCAGGTGACAGTTTTTAGGAACAGCGGTTTTTATCAGTG
>NZ_WTZR01000017.1:0-6224 GCF_009889665.1 Candidatus Hikarchaeum yamanae
TGTAGTTGAACTATTACAACATTTGGACTAATTCGACTTCAGGTGACAGTTTTTAGGAACAGCGGTTTTTATCAGTGGGTAGCTTGTTCGGCTAAGATCAATAACAACATCAATAACACCCCTAGGAGCATACTTGCTAAATTATATAGATTACTCTTAAATCGTTCCTCCCGGAGTAAGTCAGGTAAGAGACATGCTGCTGCTATGTATACGAAATTACCAATTCCTATTGCAAAGAGAATTGCTTGCAAACCCGGCACATAGTTGATTAAGAAGAGTGAAACAATAACCCCAGTTACAGTCGCCAATCCTGTGGCAGCATTTACCATCAAAGCCTGTACTTTGGACAGACCAGAATTTATTAAAATGCCATAATCTGCCAGTTCCAATGGAATTTCATGCATAATTGTTGCAATGGTTATGGCAATCCCCGAGGGGATTGAAACCATATAAACACTCCCAATAATAAGACCATCTAGAAGGTTGTGAACACCGTCACCCACACTAATTAAAAATGCACTCGCTTTAATCGGTTCTTCCTCTTTAGCTCCTTTTTCTTTCGCCGCGTCTAATCGATCTGCAGGATGTGTATGGGTATGTCCGATTAAATTCTCAAGTATAAACATGGTGACAAATCCAAATATAATCAACATTGCTGAGTTTACAGTAAAGGATCCTTGTGTCTCTAACAAATGAGGCAATAGATGTAAGAAAGATCCACCTATCAATGTCCCAATTGCAAAGCTAACAATGCGTGGGAGGTAACGGCCAAAGATATCTTCAAACGGAAACCATATGAGTCCGGCAAAGGCTACCCCGCCCACGAGAATAGCACTCACAATAGCATAAAGTGCTACATTAGTTGGTACAGTAGACCCCCCACTTGCATTAGACTCCCCACTTGCTCCTGTGACTGGAATCCCCGCTGCATGGTCGTCGTGGTCGTCGTGAGCTTCTGACCCATGATCACCATGATGCCCCGCTGCATGATCATCGTGATCGTCGTGATCTTCTGCTGCATGGTCGTCGTGGTCGTCGTGGTCGTCGTGATCTTCTGCTGCATGGTCGTCGTGGTCGTCGTGGTCGTGATCGAACGACCCGTATATGTCCGCACTAGCTACTACGAATAATCCTACTATTAATAAAAAGGATAGGATAATTGCAAAATTTTTATTTGATTCCATATTCGTGGATGCTTTTAAAACACAAATTATATATAAAGCTAATGATTACCATTATCATTAATGAAAAGGGGTAGGAACACTTGGCAGAAAAAAAGGGTCGCAGAAGTCATAGATGGGTTCGATCACTCGTTCCGAGTCGAAGAGGTTCACGGAAGGGTGAAAGATGAAGGAATTGGCATTGCAACTATCTATCGATATTTGTCCGCTTTACGAAAAGAGCGACAAATTAATTACTTTATGTGCGATGGCCGTGCCTTATACTCGAAGAACAAGATACAACATACCCATTTCAATTGTTTGGAGTGTCAAAGTAGTAAACATATACAAGAAGTCGAACTGCCATTAGGAAAAATTACAGGGGGAAAGGTAGAAAGTTTCCAACTGGAGATCAGAGGTATTTGTAAAAATTGTTTGTCTACTGCTTCTTCTGAGTAATAAATAAAGTCGGTCCATTTATATAGACCTGCAATCAACTAATTTTGATATGAGTAATCAGTTAAGAGGGAGACCTATGATTATTTTGGGCGAAGGTGCCCAGAGAGTTAGAGACAGAGATGCACAATCATACAATATTAGAGCCGCTCGTGCAGTGGCAAATGCCGTTCGTTCTACACTTGGACCGAAGGGCATGGATAAAATGTTAGTTGACAATATGGGAGATGTTACAATCACAAATGATGGAGTCACTATTCTCAAAGAGATGAACATAGAACATCCAACAGCAGAAATGGTTGTAGAAGTTGCACAGACCCAAGAGGATGAAGCGGGTGATGGAACAACAACTGCAGTTGCATTGACAGGAGAACTATTGAAGAATGCAGAAGAATTACTTGAACAGGATATTCATGCCACCGCGATTATAAGGGGATATAACTTAGCTAATGAGAAGGTAAAAGAAGAATTAGAGGTAGTAAGTAATACAATTGATGTCGAGGATTTATCTTTATTGCAGAAAGTAGCGGAAACGAGTATGACTGGAAAAGGAACAGAAGTGCACAAAGTGATGCTAGCAAAAATGGTTGTTGAAGCTGTTAAAAAAGTGTCTTATGAAGATGAAGGCGAGATTTGTGTTGATTTGGATTTTCTGAATATTGAGACTCAATCGGGAGAGTCGACATTGGAATCTGAGTTATTTAATGGGGCTGTGATTGATAAGGAGGCTACACATGACAATATGCCATCTGAGATGAAGGATGCAAATATCCTTCTTTTAATGGAAGCAATTGAGATTAAAGAAACCGAAGTTGATGCAAAAATCAATATAACAGATGCAACACAATTGCGCCATGTATTGGATCAAGAGGAAGAAGAGATCAGAAATCAGGTTCAAAAGATAATTGATTCTGGTGCAAATGTTATATTTTGTCAAAAAGCCATAGATGAGGTTGCTCGCCATTACCTAGCAAAGGCAGGTATTCTTGCAGTACGCCGGATGAAAAAAAGTGATATGCATTTCTTAAAGCACTTGCTTGACACAACGATTGTATCAGACATTGATGATTTGTCTAGTGATGATTTATCGAAGGGGAAAGTCAGTCGTGATGATGATGACAAATTGTTCTATGTAGAAAGTGCTAATCAAGATGGTTTTGGAGTGACGCTATTGTTGAGAGGATCAACGGAACATGTTGTTGATGAACTAGAGCGCAGTGTGGGTGATGCCATTGATGTAGTTTCTCAAACTGTCACAGATGGGCAGGTTTTGGCAGGAGGCGGTGCTGTAGAAATAGAAATAGCCTCACGACTTCGGTCTTATGCAGAAAGTGTTAGTGGGAGAGAACAACTTGCTATCGAAGCATTTGCAAACAGTTTGGAGTTGATTCCAAGAGTACTTGCAGAAAATGCCGGACTAGATCCGATAGATGTATTAGTAGATCTTCGGGCGGCCCATGAAGAAGGAAACCAAAAAGCGGGTCTGAATGTTTTTACAGGGAATGTTGTAAACACATTTGATGCTGGAGTCATAGAACCCACACATGCGAAAAGGCAGGCTGTGAGTTCTGCGACAGAAGCTTCTAACCTCATTTTAAAGATTGATGATATAATTGCCGCAGGGGATTTAGGTAAATCTAGTGGAGATATGGGCGAGATGATGCCCGGAATGATGTGAGTTCTAGAAATTAGAATAAAATAAATAGTCGAATAAGTTTTTTAATTGACTTGTATATCAGTTCCAATTTGGACTAGATATTCTAAATCAAATCCTTTTTCATTGAAATTTTCAATTGCTCCCTCGTTTCGGTCCACAACCACAATGAGACGAGTGACGTGCGCACCAATATTAGTTTCTATGAAGTTGATAGAATCTAGCATTGTAGATCCAGTCGTGGTGACATCTTCAATAAGTGCTACAGATTGATCTTTTTTGAGAGTCCCTTCCACTCTGGACTGGGTCCCGTGTCCTTTGATATGTTTTCGAATGAAGGCTGCAGGTATACCGGTACGGAGTGATACTGCAGTTACTAGAGGTACAGCTCCTAGTTCAGGTCCAGCAATAACATCAAGTTCGGATCCAGATAGCATTTCTGCAATGGCATCTGCTATTGGCCCGAGAACCTCTGGTTGTGTCTCGAATAGGTATTTGTCAATGTAATAGGAGGATTCCACTCCACTCGCTAATTTGAATTTGCCGTGTTTTATCGCGCCAGAGTTTTGGATTAGATCAGATATTGTAGGCATCACATCCAAAAGCTCACGGTGTAAAAAAAGTGTTTCTGCTTTCGTTGGGGATTACCAGGGTACTTTTTTGATGCCAAGCAGATACCCTATAATATTTATTGACAGGTGTAAGAAAGGAGTGAGGATGAATATCGTTATGAGAATGGGCAGAGTTAACGTTTCAAAAAACCAGTTTGGGGAAATAAACAGGAGCAATAGTAGAGATCCAACTACAAAATCTAGTTGGTCTAATAGAGGGATTGAAGTTCCTCGTGATATGCCTAATGACCTTTTTAGAAAAGATGCCATCGCATCCCCTAATAAAGACCCGATCGAGAGAGATAAAATGACCACCACAGGGAATATAGGCAACTCGAGGCTCAATATAGAAGATAGTGGTTGATTTGTCGCATTCAATAGTAGTGCTGCTAAGATCCCAAAAGATATTCCAGACACAGATCCTCGTATGGTCTTTCCATCGCCGAGGAGTCTATTTCCACGCCAAGAATATCGAAGGTCTAAGGGAGTTCCGCCACCGAAAATTGCAGCGGCATTGTTAGGGATATATGCAGGTAACATGATCCATAAAGACAGAAATATTAGCGAGAGGACGTCCACAATATGAACAATACATATTCATTTGACTTAGGCAGTTCTATTTTGGTAAGAGAAGGGGTTGGAGAAATAAAATAGTAAAATGTATCAATACAATATGATAGCGGGAGGCTCATTACCTCACAAGGACTATTGTAGAAGTGAAAATGGTAGCGTGGAAGAAAAATATGGCAAGCGGTCTTGTGGTACTAGTTCCACTGTTGCTTACCGTTTATGTACTTAAATGGGTATATGGATTGATTTCGCAATTAACATTTGTGCGCATAGGAGGAGCATTCCAAGGTAATCAATTTATTGTGGAAATTGCACAGGCGAGTTTAACAATTATATTGTTGATATCTATAACATTTATTGTGGGGTATCTAATGAGAACTACATTAGGAGAGTTATTTGGAGCTAGGATTGATGGTGTTATCAATTTTGTTCCGGGGCTTAGGATAGTATACAACGCTGCGAAAATGGCAGTTGAAACTACCGTATCTGAAGAGGGAACACTTCAAGCTCCAGTGAAAGTCACTGTGTGGCCAGGGATGAAAATGACAGCATTCAAAACTGGGAACAAAACAGATGATGGAAAAGATATATTGTTCATGCCCACATCGCCGAATATTACAACCGGATTTGTAATAGAGATGGATCCAGAAGGGTATGAAGACTCAGATGAAAGTGTTGAAGATTCGCTAGCTCGGGTACTGAGTGCGGGTTTTGGTGTTAAAAAAACAGAAACGAAAAAATAGGAGGTATAATTTTTTTAAAAAGGGGGATGTTTCAATCTAGCTATACGTAGGTAAACCATTCATCGTGGGCCTCATTTCTGCGGTTTAATACATCAAAAAATGTTGATTGAAGGTCTTTTGTTATTTCTCCACGAGATCCCTTTCCAACAATGGTTTCATTGACTTTTTTGATGGGAGTTACCTCAGCTGCAGTTCCCGTGAAAAATAATTCATCTGCAGAATGCAACTCGTCTTCGCTGATGATAGCTTCGTCGTACACTGTGTAGCCTTTTTCCCTAGCCAACGTGATGATAGTTTCGCGAGTTATACCAGCAAGAACTCCTTGGGACAAGTCAGGGGTGTAGATATCCCCATCTCGAATAAGGAAAATATTTTCACCGGCTCCCTCTGCCACATTACCATCAGTGTTCAAGAGAATTGCTTCTGAAAATCCATTCCTATGGGCTTCTTCACTGGCAAGGACGCTGTTGACATAAAGTCCAGTTGTTTTAGCATTCATTGGAACTTGGTTGGAAGAATATCGCCTCCAACTAGACACCATGACGTCTACCCCAGAAGAAAGTGCCTCTTCCCCGAGATAAACACCCCAGGGCCAGCAGGCGATAGCTACTTGGACTGGGATTCCTACAGGACTGAGACCAAGACGGTCGTATCCGTAAAATGCAATTGGTCGGATGTAACAAGCATTTAGATTCTGTCTACGGAGGAGTTCAAGTGTGGCTTCGGTTAGATCGGAAGTGGAATATCCGATATCCATTTCATAGGGCTTTGCTGAGTTATAGAATCTAGTGAGGTGGTCATCCCATCTAAAAATTGCAGGTCCTCGTACTGTATCATAGCATCTAACTCCCTCAAAAATTCCGACTCCATAGTGCAAACCGTGGCTTAAAACATGAGTATGTGCAGAATCCCAATCGACAAAGGAACCATCTAGCCAAATTGTGGTAACGTCCATATCATCAAATATTGCCATATTCCTTTTGATAGTCCTTGTGGTGTTAAAAATATAGTTGTTATGTACTGAATATTC
>NZ_WTZR01000018.1:0-4118 GCF_009889665.1 Candidatus Hikarchaeum yamanae
ATAGTACCGAATCCTGCTTCTTCAAGTGCTTGGGCTTTTGAGGGGCCGACACCGGGGAGGTCTGTTAGTTTGAGATTATCAGACATTTATGCTTCACCTCTAACGGGTTTTTTTGTGATATAAATACCATCTTGGAAGACCCGGGGGTCTTTATCTTTAATAGTAGTTAATTGTTCTATCGACCCGGCGGTTTGCCCAACTGCTTCAATGTCAGGGCCAGTTACAAGAACTTTTTCTCCATCGATTGAAACGGTTGTTTCACCATGGATTTTGGTTTTTCGAGGGTGTCGTTCTCCGAGGAAGTTGTCGATTATTACAGAATTTTGGTCCACGCTAACTTGCATAGGGAAGTGAGCATAGAGAATATCAAGTTCATAGGTCCAGCCTGCAGTCACCCCGTGGAACATGTTCAAAATATGACTTCTAAAGGTTCCGGTCATAGCGATTGTTTTCTTAGTTTCAGAAGAACGCTCTATTATTATAGAATTCTCAGTTGAGTGTAGGAGAAGACCGGGATATTGGAAACGTTTTGAAACCTTTCCGTTTGGACCCTCAACCGATAGATCTAGTCGGTCTAGTTGCGCCGTTACGTTTTCTGGGATTTTGATTTCTATTTTTTCCATGATTATTCAATAAATGTATGCTAGGAGCTGGCCTCCAATTCCAGCTTTTCTGGCCTCGTAATGGCTCATTACGCCTTGACTAGTGGTTAAAACTAGTGCGCCATAATTTTGTGCAGGGAGATATCTTTTCTCCCACTTCTCAAAATTAGAGAGGGCGATAGAATAACGCGGTTTGATTGGGGCGCATTTGTTGATGGCCCCTTTTAGTTCAACATCGATGTATCCTGCTTTTCCATCTTGGACATGTTCAAATTGGCCTATGTATCCATGGTCGTGAAAGACTTCGAAAACATTACCAATAAGCTTCGATGCGGGTTTTGCTGTATATTGTAGGTGTCCAGCATTTTCGGCATTATTTAGCCCAGATAGGGCATCGGATAGTGGATCATTTCCTGTCATGAGTATTTTTTAAACCCCACAGTTCTTGCTAATTCGCGGAAACACTGGCGACAAAGCCAAATGTTGTACTTACTGACGAGACCTTGGTTACGTCCGCAGCGTCTGCACGAATGGGTTTGGCCAGTTGCGATTGTAGGTTCCTGGTTTTGTTCTATTTCTTCTGTTTGTTCGTTATTCATTAGATTGGACCTCCACATTGAAAGTTGATTCAATGAAAGTTACCGATTCTTCGGCGGTTAGGCGGTGGGACATGGGGATAGATTTGGATCTACGTCTTCGCCGTTTTATTCGCGCGCCTGCGCGGTTGAGGACTACAGTTACATCAAGTCCATAGAGCCCAATGGAAGGGTTATAATCTTGATCTGGGAAAACTATGTGTTCAGAAAGTCCAAAGCTCAAATTTCCCTCATTATCGAAAGAGCTTTTAGAGATATTTGCATGGGGCAATGCTAGTTTGAGAAACTCGACTGCTGCTTCGTTTCGAAGAGTAACTTTTGCCCCTATGGGTTCGCCTTTTCGGATTCCAAAGTCTGCGATAGTAGACTTTGATATGGTTTGAACTCCAGTTTGTCCAGTGATTGCATTGAGTATTTCCTCTGCATTCTGGAGTTTCTTCCCGGCTTCACCCACACCCATGTGTACAACTACTTTTTCGATGCGCGGGTCGCGCATGGAGTTGGTGCTTTGTACGGACATGTTAACTTCCACCTCCTGTGAATTTTTCGTCGATAACAACTATGTATTTTTCCACAGTATCGAAGGTATCTGCGTCCGTTTTTACTTCAACTACATTTGCAAAGCTCCCAGGTCGAACGCTGATGGTTTTTAAAATGCCTATTTCTCCGGCATGAGATCCACCAATTACAGTAACCAACGCTCCTTCTTTATACGGGAAGTGAGCAACTATATCCCCAGTTTCGTTGTCTGTGATAAGAGAATCTCCAACATAATACTCGGTTGGATTTGGCACCGTCAGAGTAGTACCATTATGCAAAGCTAGTTGTATTAATTGAGGAGAGAGTTGCGATTTTCCAGTTATTTTACTGAGTTTCGAAGTGGCTGCTTCGGGGCTAATTGGAGTTAGATTTAGACGCCCTCCAGAATCGGGGAAGATACGGTAGTATTCATTTCGGTCTAGGAAAGCCAATATATCAAACATACCAACAGAGCGTTTGGAGTCAGTTACAACTCTTCCGTTAATCATAATTGATCGGCTTCTTAGGGCATAATCGGCTTCTTTTGAGGAAGTGACATACTGAAGTACATCTCGGATTATTATGAGCAAGGGGACTCCGCTATTTCCATGAGGACCTGCTCCAGCTTTGACTGTATAAACTGAGGTTTTCCTTTCAACTGGCCAGGAAGCAGGAGCAGATAGGCGTTTTTGATGCCGGGTCATGATGTTTCCTCCAGCTTTGATTTTCGCATAGTGTCAGAGAGATTTAATTTTGTGATACGCAAATTGGAAGCAACTAGAGGAAGGGGATATTCTTCTCCATCGCCTTTTTCTGCAGTGATTCCATCTGCGAAAACTAGTTTGGATTTTAGATCCACCCGGGACACAGTTCCTGTTTCTCCCGCGAGGTCTCCACGCATGACTTCAATTGTATCACCAGTGTTGACACGAGTACTTCTTCGGCCGTGTTTTTTGCGTAACTCCAAGGACAAAGCTGCGTTGAGCTGCTTATGTCGTAAATGCAATGGTGCATTGTATTGTCGTTTTCTTTGTTTACGGGGTTGTGTTGTCATGATTTTAAATTATAGTTGTTGCCGTACTGGCTATACCTCCAAAACGCTCGGCGACTTCTCTGGCGATTGGGCCTTTGATTTCAGTTCCACGGGGTTCACCCATATCATCGATTAAGACTGCGGCATTATCCTCAAATTTGACACGGAGGCCGTTAGGTCGTCGGAAAGATTGTTTTTGTCGGACGATAACCGCTTGGAGTATTTGACGTCGCATTTCGGGAGATCCTTTGCGGACAGATACGGTGATTTTATCACCGATTCCAGCTGTCGGGAGTCGGTTTATGGTTCCACGATACCCAGCTACACTAATTAAGTTTAATTCCCGGGCCCCGGTGTTGTCTGCGCAAACGAGTTTTGCTCCTTTTGGTATACCTCTACTGATGCTAGATGTAATTGATTTCATGCTCCATCTCCTTTGTCTGAAACACGTTTCGTTACTTCCACAACAACGTGTGACTTGGTTTTGGAGATTGGTCGCGTTTCGGCTATTTTAACTTGGTCTCCAACTTCGAGTTCTATGCCTTGTGGAACGTGGGCAGGTACTCTTGACCTACGTTTCATATATCTCTCGTATTTTGGTATGAATACAACATACTCACGTTCGACTATCACGGTTTTATCCATAGAGGTAGAAGCTACAGTTCCCTCCAACACACCGCCTCTAACGGAAAGGGGCTTGGGTGAATTGGTGTTTTGTTTGGAGCTACCACCATCAGTTTTTATTACATTTGGTTTTAGTGCCATATTGATCCTCCTGCTTTTTGTGTCCTGCGTGACGGGCGGGAAACGAGATATTTCCCCTCAACTACTGCATATTCCCCACCTGGTAATTTTACTTCAAATGTGGTTCCAGATTTGGGAACTATTTGGGTTTGGCCATGGTTCTCAATTTGGAAGGTTTTCATCGTTTCGTCGATGATACTACCAGAAATACCGATGTGAGATGGGTTTGATGCCTCAGCCACTTTTGCTTCAAGTCCTATCAACTCATGTCGTGATAAATTTTCAGGGAGTATTTGAATCATGAGGAGACCTCTTCTGTGGTTTCTTGTTGTTTTTGAATAGTTTTGATTCTAGCTATTGTTCGGCGTAATTCCCGAACCAATCCGGGGTTGTCGGAGGAACCTCCAGCAAATTGTATTGCACGTGCATTCAATAATTCTGTAGATAACTTCTCGAGTTCGGATTGCCTCTCTTCAGAGGTCATATCTCTAATTTCAGAGGGGCGGAGAGAAGCCATCAATTATCACCTTTGTCGAGAGACGTTTTGATTTTCTCAGCGAGATTTTCACTGATTCCTGAAACTGCGGCGAGGTCGGTTACTCCTGCAGCTTGTAGTGCCTCGAT
>NZ_WTZR01000019.1:0-3930 GCF_009889665.1 Candidatus Hikarchaeum yamanae
CTTTGCTGGTTCTCGGTAGAACTTGCATATCAAAGAAGACGAATTATAGGGTATCTAAAAAATAAATTAAATGATATCTCATTTCCCCCTCGTCCTTAATCTATATATTTGTTGGAAATCTCAACACGCCCGCCACACCCCCGAAAGCATGTAACAATTGGTTTCCCTCTTCAAAATCCGTACTAACAAATTCAATTACTGTTCCTCTATATTCTGCAAGTTCAATAAGATGTTTCACCACATCTTCTCGCTCGACGAGTTCTATTTTTTCTCCACACTCTGAGCAGATTTTCTCTATTTTTTTCGAGCGACTCTCTATTATCTCATAGTTTTGATGTCCACTCTTGCATACAATATTTATAACATCTTTTCTAAGATCTGAAGAAATTAAAAGTCTATCAACGGCACCCATAATTAGATTTTCACGTGTTGGAATAAATCCATAAGTAGCCTTCTCCCCTTGATGAAGTTCTTTGAAAAAACGTTCCATAGCGATTTTTTCCTTAACAATCGCAGCACCAGCCAACACATCAGTAGCTGCGTTTACCAATTCATGCAATCCCGATTCATCCGTATATGATATATCGAACTTTCCTAGTACCTTTTCGCGGAGCTCATGGTGCAAGTAATTACCTTCTAAAAATTCATCCTTTGTTGGGGAAGGCCCTCCTACTAATATCCCATCCAATTCATATCTATCTGGGACAAAAAGATCCCCTGCCAACTCGGCTATCTCTTTATAAAATTGATCTATTGCCTCCAACCGTAGTCGATGGAACCTTTGCGCAGATTGACCACCCTTACGCTGTTTCCCCGGAACACGTGATGTTGTGCCTTTTACCGGTTCAATTCGTTTCCCTTTTAACCACCCAACATGTGCTTCCCTCCGATCTAATACCAGTAATCCATACAAACCTACATCAAGCAACATATCTCTAAGTGGTTCTGTTAAAAATGTAGAATCACAGTGGTAACGAAACGTTTGAATGGGTTGAGGAGGGCTCTCAAAAATTTCTGTAACCATATCTGTCTGCCCACTACCTACATTCACGGCACCTGAAAACAATACCATTCCATTTGTCGGTGGTTTCTTATAATATCTTAATCGGGCCCGGATAGATGCCAAGGCATTTGTCACATTCGTGCGTGTATCTTTGGATTTAATATTTGCTGCTTGAGAGTGCTCCTGTGTGACGTGAGACACCACATCTGAAATTTGTTTATCTTCTGGAACATAGATCGTTACTAGTTGAGTACCTGAACCTGTATGTTCTTCATAATCCTCCAGTAGCCGTTTGAACTCATACTTGCGCTTATCAAGATCATCCGGCGTATCCGCTTCTTTGTCCATTGATTTCTCTAACTTTTCATGTCGTAAGTAAGTATTGACACAGGTTCACACCTCTTCTCAATATATTTTACATGGAATCTGGCGACTCAATCCCAACCAGGTATAATGAATTTGACATGGCATTCTTTGTCGCAGTAACCAATGACAAGCGCGCCGCCATCAACTCAGAATCTGTACCCTTCAATACAGGGCATTCTCGATAAAATATATTGAATTTTTCTGCTAATTTTTGTGCATATGTTATAATACGATGAGGTTCCAGTGCCTCTGCAGCGGATGAAACAACAAATGGCAATCGAGAAATTTCATGTAATAGATCTAGTTCTTCTTTAGAATTAAGTAGTGTACTATCTACCCCTTGTATATCCGATTTCTGTTTTGCTAATATTCCACAACAACGTGCATGAACATATTGCATATATGGGGCACCTTGTCTCTCAAAACTCAGTGCATCATCCCAATCAAATGTTATTCCCTTCCCCGGTTGGGTGGCTACAATTCCACATCTAATTGCACCAATTCCAATTTGTCGCGAAATCCTGTCTATATCTGATTTTTTTAGTTCCATTTCTCTAATCCTCGACCCTTCTCGTGCCGTAACTTCCCCTCTAGCTCTTTTCACCGATTCGTCAAGTAAATCATCTAAATTAATCCCCGTACCTTTTCGGGTACTCATCCCCCCTTCTGGAAGATTCACCCATGAATAAAACACTTGACGAATTCTACTAGTTTCTGCACCTAAAAGTGACAATGTTTTCGTCAATTGTTCAGCCTGAAATTTATGATCTTCTCCAAGTATTGTAACAATTTTATCCGCCCTCTCAAGTTTCCATTCATGATAACATAAATCTCTAGTTGTATACAACGAAGTACCATCAGATCGTAGGAATACCAATGGTTTTTCTTCTCCCGGAATACCCAATTTCCAAGCCCCATCTTCTTGGAATGCAGAATCCAACTGTTTCAATCGATCTACCATCTCATCAACTGACCCATCCTGGATAAATTTCGTTTCCCGAATAAATTCATCAAATTCAACAGAAATTCGATACAAACATTCTTTCATCCCCTCCAATACCATCTCCGTTATCGATACTAGCTTCTGATATATCTCTTCATCCCCTGACTCTATCTTTCCTAAAATATCTGCGATTTCAAGTTCAGCAATATTTTTATCTTCAATAGAGGAATTCTCCAAATACACATTTGATAGTTGATAATACCGAACTATGTCATAATCCCCCCTATCCTTCTTTAGATCTCCCATGTCCCTTTCGTTAAATTTTTCGAATGCCCATATCAACGTTGCAACTTGCTTCCCCGAATCATTCACGTAATATTGCCTCTCCACTTGATACCCTGCAAAGGATAAAATTCGAGATATTGAATCTCCTATGATTGGATTACGAGCACGTCCCACATGGACTGGCCCCGTTGGGTTGGCACTGGTATGTTCTACGATCACCGTTTCCCCTCTCTTTTGAAACTGGCCATAATTTTCTTCTTGGGCCCCTTCTAACGTTTCTTTAAAGTATTTCGCCGATGGAACAAAATTTATGTATGGTCCTTCTGCATAAACTCTATCTACATATTGGAAATTTTCTAAATCTAACAATTTAACAATTTTTCCTGCCACTTCTGAAGGGGGCTTTCCCATTTCCTTTTGAACACGATATGCGATGTTAGAGGCTAGTATTGCCTCTACCTCTTCTGGAGGCTCTTCCAGTCCAAAATCACTCATATGGAGGTCAAGTTGGGAACACACACACTCAAATGCATTCTCCACCTCGCTGCGCATTGCGAGGAGCATGATATTTCCTTATGCGCGGTTTGATAAAAGATCACCCCTTTGTCTCCTATTTCATATTTACTTAGATTTCCCCCCTCTCTGAGATCGTTTTATTTTTGGCATCCGCGAACCACGGTCTGGTATATATGAGCTGCCCAGATGGACCCAAACAAGTAGATTACCCCAATTATCATCATATTGGGCATACCGCCGCTCAGACTTGCGGCTGGACTGCAAACGCATTGAGAGGACAAGGAAAATGCTATAAAAATATTTTCTATGGCATTGAATCGCATCGATGTATCCAAATGACACCAATTGTCAAGTGCAACGAGCGCTGCGTTTTTTGTTGGCGTGATCACCGAGGCCATGCTTACGAGCTCGATAATGTCGAGTGGGATGATCCCTCTGCTGTCGCGGATGCTTCAATTATTCTACAGAAAAAAATTCTCTCTGGTTTCGGCGGAAATCAACATGTTAGTCCAGAGACGTTTCAGCAAGCAATGAACCCCCGACATGTCGCTATCTCTCTAGATGGGGAACCTACTCTATATCCCTATTTACCCGAGTTAATTGAGGAATTTCATTCCCGTAATATGTCTACCTTTTTGGTTTCTAATGGAACAAATCCTGATATGATTAAAGAGTGTGAACCCACTCAATTATACATTTCAGTCGATGCAGCCGAGAGATCCACTTTTGATAGAGTTGTAAGACCTGTTGAGAAAAACGCATGGGAACAACTCATTGATACCATGGATATTCTCCATAAAAAATCCTGTAGAACTGT